>DASZGN010000260.1:0-7095 GCA_035938775.1 Trinickia sp. | reverse complement strand
GGCAGCTGTGAAGGAATAAAGGCAGGCCATTACGGCGTCTGCCTTCGTCGCTTATCCGCCCATTGTGCCACGGTCGATCTTGCGTGCGAGGATGATCGACGTCGTTGTGCGCTCGACGCCTTCAAGCGCGCCGATCTGGTCGAGCAGTTCGTTCAGACGATCAGGCGAGTCCGCGCGCAACCAGGCAACGTAGTCGAAATCGCCGCTCACTGCGCAAAGCAGCTGCACTTCGGGCATCTTCTCGAGGCGTTTTTGCACGCTGGGTCCGTGCTTGGGTGCGAGGATGATGCCGACGTACGCGTTGATGCTTGCATCGAGCACGTCTTGCCCCAGCCGCACGCCATAGCCGGCGACGACCTGCGTGCGCTCGAGCCGCTCGATGCGCGCAAGCACCGTCGTGCGCGCCACGCCCAGGCGGCGCGCAAGGTTCGCCACGCTTTCGCGCGCGTTTTCCTGCAGCATTGCAACGAGGTTGCGGTCAAGTTCGTCCAGTTGGTCGAGGCGCGGCGGTCTCATCGGTCGGTAGCGGCGTGCAAGAGCGAAAGCGCCGCATTATCGCCTATGGCGCGCCTCATACGCCTTCACATGCGTGTACGCGAGGCGCAACATCGTCAGCGCGGGCGCCGCGCCTGATCCGGCGGGAGCGCGCGCGAGCAAATCGCCGAGCACGTGGTCGCCCTCGGTGCGCTGGCCGTTCTCGATGTCGCGCAGCATCGAAGCCGTCAGCTTTGAACTCGATGCGAACAGCAACGCGCGCGTGCGCTCGATAAACGGCGCGCGCGTCGCATGGTCGCGCGCCGCCGCGATCGCACCGCACTCCTCGAAGAGCGAGGCGATCGCCGCGTGCCCGTCGGGCGTGCTCAAAATGTCGCCGATGCTTGCTCGGAAAAGGCACGTGCTACCCGCGAGTGTCGCGAGAAAGACCCACTTCTCCCACATCTCCTGTGCGATGGTGTTACTGGCAGTGACGTCGAAACCGCCCGAGCGCATCGCGTCGGCGATGGCCGCGACGCGCTCGCTCGGCTTGCCATCGAGCGCGCCGAAGATAATCCCATGCAGATCGTTGAGGTGAACGATCGCACGCGACGCGTCGAGCGTTGCGGCGATCATGCAGACACCGCCCAAGACTGCGCCCTTGCCGAAACGCTCGCCAAGCACATCGATATGCCGCATGCCGTTGAGCAGCGGCAGGATCGTCGTGTTCGGCCCGACGGCTGGCGCGAACGAGGCAATCGCGCTTTCGAGGTCGTACGCCTTGCAGCTCAGCAAGATCAGATCGAACGGCGCATCAATCTGGTCGGCGAGCACGGTGCGCACATCGGCGAGCGTGGCGTCGCCCTTCGGGCTCTTGATGATTAGCCCCGTGCGCTTTAACTCCTGCGCGCGCGCCTCGCGCACGAGAAACGTCACATCCTGCCCGGCCAGTGCCATCCGGCCGCCGAAGTATCCGCCGACCGCGCCGGCACCCACTACGAGAATCCGCATCATCGCTCCTTTCGTCTCCATCGTTCTGGTTACAGTCTGTACGCATAAAGGCGATCACTTTAATACATGCTGCACCAATATGTGCAAAGCGCCGAAGGCGGATTGCACCGGCGTTTCAGTTGTAAGCGTATGTCTCGCGGTGCTTTTCGCGCGAGTGCCGTGGAGGTACAAATGGCGATAAGGTCGACGAACGCGCATTAGGCGCGCGCGGTCCAACCAACCGAGCCCGTTTGTGCCGGGCTTTCTTCCACAGAAAAAAGGGAGGTCCAATGAAAAAAGCACTTGTTATTTTGACTTGCGCACTTGGCGTGAACGGTGCGTTCCTCGCGAGCACCGCATTCGCCCAGCAGGCGTCGGCTCCTGTCGCGACCGCATCCGGCACGGTCAGTACATCCGGCGCCGAGCGGGAAACACGCGTCGAACAGCGGATCGCCTCATTGCATTCGCAGTTGAAGATCACCCCCGACCAGGAAGGCAAATGGAATGCCTTCGCCGACGTCATGCGCGAAAACGGCAAAACGATGGTCGACATGTCTCACCAGCGCGTGGCGGCGGCAAGCGGGCAGTCGGCGCTCGACAACATGAAGCAATACGCCAGCCTCGTGCAGGCACACGCCGACGGTGTGAGAAAGCTCGTCAACGCGTTCGAACCGCTTTACAACAGCCTTTCGCCGGAACAAAAGAAGCTGGCCGATGCGACTTTCCGCGAGCACATGGGCGAGCATCATCATCCGGTGCGCGGCGCGAAGCAAGACAAACCGGTGCAGCAGTAAAGTCTAGACTTGACTTACGTGTATTAAACGAAAGGCGTGCGTTGAGCGGGCTTTCCCGCTAATCTCACGCCTTCGTCAAGCCAAGCGACCAGCCTTACCCATGATCGAATTGAAAGACGTCGACCTGCGCGTCGATCCCGCCGCACAGCGCTACGTCAAGGACGAAGCCGTCACCGTGGAGTTTGCCGATGAGCACGGCGAATTGATGAGCCTGGAAGGCCCGAACCGCTATGCGCCCGGCGACGCGCTCATCAGCGGCACGGGCGGTGCCCGTTGGGTCGTCGCGCGCGAACGCTTCGACGCGAAATATCTGCCGGCGGCGCCGCACCTCGCGCATGGCGAGCCTGGCCTTTATCGCAACCGGCCCGCGATCGTGCTGGCCAAGCAAATGGATGCGCCGTTTTCAATCGCGCGGCAAGCCGCGGGCGATGTGCTGCGTGGCGTGGCCGGCGACTGGGTGATGCAGTACGCGCCGGGCGATTACGGCATCGTGCAGGCGCAGCGTTTCGCGAAGGTCTACCGGCGCGCCGACTGAGCGCGCGATGCCGCCATGTCGTGCGCGGCCGCGAGCCCGATCGCGGCCGCGATGTCATTCAATCGCGCGAGCAACTCGATGCAATGTGTTGTCGCGCGGCCAACGCGGCCAACGCGGCCAACGCGGCGGCGCGTCACGCGAACTCGTCGCCCAGCTCGATCGTCATCTCGCGCGGCACCACCGCACCGCTCGCGTGCTGCTCCTCCAGCGAGCCGAGCGCAGCTTCCACGAACGCGCGTAATACGGCGAAGCTGCGGCCACGCGCACGCGGCGCTAGCGCCCGGTAGCGGGCGAGCGCCGGCGGCGCGAAGCGCACGGCAAGCGTCATGCGCCGCGCTGCCGGGCCGAAACGCATCGCCACCCATTGCACCGCCAACTCGCATGCGCCGTCGTCCGCGGCGCGTTCGGCAAAGAGCGTCTGCTCCGGAAACAGATCGCTGACGACACGTGCCAGCTCTTCGATCTGCGCACTCGCGCATTCGTATCGATACGCTTCCATCGTCCCATTCAAACCGTTTTTGGAGCGCCGTCTGACGCGGCGCGCCTGCGGGCTGCACGCCGCACGTGTGCGATCAGCAAACCGGCGAGCAAGAGCGCCGCGCTCCCGTATATGCCATCGACGGCTGCGAGCGGCAGGAGGCGCGCCTGAAACATCGCGGCGGGCACATCGATCGCCGCATGCGCGACGATCGCAATGGGCAAGATGGCCCGCCAGCCGGCGCGCATGCCGCGCCACATCAAGAACGACAGCGCAACCTGAAAGACGAGCGCCGCCATGCGCTCGAGCGTGAAGATCGCGGCCATCGTCAGCGACATGCGCGCAAGTATCAGATGAACGCGCAACAACACGTCGGCGGGCGCGTTCGCCAAATGGCTGTAGAGTTCGCCTCGGATCGCGAGCACGCCGTACACGATCCACGGCACTTGCGCGAGCACGCCGACCAGCCAGGCCTCCGCTCCGCCATGCCCCAGGCCGTAGCCGAGCGCCGGCGCGTCGGACGCAACGCGTGCCGGCGCGCGACGGGCGATAAAGCGCATGCCGATGTAGCGCCCCACTTCCTCGCAGATACCCGCCGCGAAAACCCCGTAAATGACGAACGCCGCCGGACGCGCGAGCCATGCTGCCGTCGTTTGGTTGATGCCGAGCAGATAGCCGTTGATCGCGCGCTCGACGATCATCGCGAAGAAGGCGAAGACGGCGATGCCGATGATCGCATCGCGCCGTTCGAGCGCCATCGGCTTGCGCAGGCCCCAGTAAAGCGCGATCGGCAGGATGGCGACCAAGAGGGTCGCCATCGCGATACTGACTAGCGCAAGCGTTGAAACCATGAAAAATGCCTTTGTGGGGGAAAGGATCGCAACGGGGTTAGGGATTCATTTGTGCGCCGTCGATGCCCGCACGATCAGATCGCCCGGCAGCATGGCTTCGCGCGCCGGATCCGTCTCGCCTTCGATTCGCCCGTGCAGGAATTCGACGGCCCGGTAACCGATCGCGTAGGTAGGCTGACGGATCGTCGTGACGCCGATCAGCTCGGCCCATTCGGAATCGTCGATCGCCATCAGCGCGACGCGTTCTTGCCAGCGTGCGCCGTACCGGGCATTCAGGTGCAGCGCGAGCGACAGGCCAACCGGCCCGTTGGCCGCGAAGTACGCGACGCGTGGCTTGCCGGCGGCGAGCGAGGCATCGAGGTGCCGATCGAGCTCGGCATGGGTGCGCTCGAGTGCTTCGGGATCGGCAAGATCGAGCACGAGCGTCGCGCCTTCAAGGGTGATCGCATCGGCCGCTCGCGTGCGCCTCTCGTCGTCGAGCGCCGCACAAAACGCGGCTTCGCGCTGGCGGCGCGAGCTTACGCGCTCGAACGGCTGCACGACAAAGCGGATATCGCGAAAGCCCTCCTCGACCAGATGACGGACGCCCAAACGCACCGCTTCGCCGTTGTCGAGGCCAACCATGTCCGCGGCGAGCCCTTCGATCGTGCGATCGACGAGCACCGCCGGTGTGCCGCCTTCGCCGACAGGCCGCAGCATCTCCTCATTGACGCCCAGCGCGTTGACGATCACGCCTTCCACACGGTAGGTCGTCATCAATTGCAAGTAGCGCCGCTCCATCTCGACTTCGTTCGCCGCGTTGCACACGAGCGGCATGAGGCCGAGGGCATGGCATGCGGCTTCCACGCCGCGCAGCACCTCGACCGTGTACGGATTCGTCAGGTCGGCGACGAGCAGGCCGATCAGGCGGTTGCGGCCGCGCTTCAAGCCACGCGCCATCTGGTTCGGCCGATAGTCGAGAAGCTTGATCGCTCTTTCGATCCGCCCGAGCAGATCGGTCGACAGCACGTTCGTTTCGCCGTTCAGATAGCGCGAGACGCTCGTCTTGCCGGTACCGGCCTCGCGCGCGACGTCGCTGATGGTGGCGCGCCGCGGTACACCCAAAGTGCCGATGCTCATCGCGCGGCTGCGCGGGCCACGCGCGAAGTTAAATGGGCTAGAGCCAACGGTGGTCTCCTCATGAGAAACGAAGGCGGGGCGCCTTGGCTTCACGGACAAAAAGACAAAAGACAAAAGCGCGCCGTGGCGCGCTTTCCGTCCCGATTCGTTCGGTGCCGCATCATAGCGCAGTGCAACACCGCGCACCACTCCTCTGAGCCGGCGCTTTCCGGCCCTGTGCAAAAGCCGAGCGCCATGCGCTCGGTCAGCGCGACAGCACGCCCGGGTTCGCGATATTGCGCGTGAGCTTGCCGGCAAGCGCCGCGACGACGTTTTGCGCAGCGCAGAGCGCCATGGCGTTCCGGGTTTCGTGGGTCGCCGAGCCGATGTGCGGCAGCGCCACCACATTGTTCATCCGCAAGAGCGGCGAATCGGCGGCAAGCGGCTCGTGCTCGAACACGTCGAGTCCCGCGCCCGCGATCGTGCCGTCGGCGAGCGCCCCAATGAGCGCCGCCTCATCGACGATTGCGCCGCGCGATGCATTGATGAGGATCGCGCTGCGTTTCATCGCCTTCAGCTCTTGCGCGCCGATCAGCTTTCGCGTCTCAGGCGTGAGCGGCACTTGCACGCAGACGAAATCCGATTCGGCTAAAAGTTGCGCGAGCGCCACGCGGCGTGCGCCGTACTCGTGCTCCGCGGTCTCGTTCGGGTGGCGATTGGTGTAGAGCACGCGCATACCGAAGCCGAGCGCCGCGCGCCGCGCGAGCGCGCCGCCGATGCGGCCGAGCCCCACGATGCCGAGCGTCTTGCCGTGCACGTCGACACCGTATTGCGCCTCGCTGATGCTGCCGTGCCAATGGCCCGCCTTGACCCACTCCGCCAATTCGACGACGCGCCGCGCGCTCGCAAGAATCAGCGCAAACACGGTATCGGCCGTCGATTCGGTCAGCACATCGGGCGTATGCGCGAGCACGATGCCGCGGCGCGTAAGATCCGCGATGTCGAAGTTGTCGACGCCGACCGAAATCGTCGACAGCACCTTCAGGCGCTTCGCGCCGGCGAGCATGGCGGGCGTCACTTTCACGCTCGCGCCGATCGCGCCGTCGGCATCGGCGAGCGCATCGGTCAGCGCGGCGGCCAGCGCCTCGCGCGAAAGCCCGCCGGCAGCATCGAGCTCGACCACCTGCGTGTGCTCGCGCAAAAAGGCGAGCACATCGACGGGCAGCGGCTTGTAGGCGACGATCTTCGGTTTCATCGATTTACTTTCCGGCTGCATGCGCGTGGCGTCCGCCCACCATCGCCGGGTGCAGCGCCGGCTGGGCTTTGACGGCGAGCATGAGAATGACGGCGGCGACGAGCGCGGCGCTCATGAACACGTACGAAGCCGCGGGCGATCCTGTCGCGCCGTTCAGATAGCCGACGACGTACGAGCCCACGAACGAGCCGAGCGCCCCCATGCTGTTGATGAGCGCCATCGCTCCGCCTGCGACGTTCTTGGGCAGCAGATCGGGCACGATCGCGAAAAACGGCCCGTAAGGCGCGTACATCGCGGCGCCTGCCACGACGAGAAGCGCGTAGGACAACCAGAAATGCGTAGCCCCGAGCGCGTACGAGCCGGCGAACGCGAACGCGCCGACGAGCAGGAACGGCCAGACGAATGCCTTGCGGGCGCGGAGCTTGTCCGAAGCCCACGACGCGACGAGCATGCAGATCGTCGCCATCAGATACGGCAGTGCGGAGAGCCAGCCCGTCTCGACCATGCCGAGCGTCGAGCTGTTCTTCAGGATCGACGGCAGCCAGAGAACGAACCCGTACACACCGATGCTCCAGCAAAAGTACTGCGCGCAGAGCTTGACCACGGCGGACGAGCGGAAC
>DASZGN010000259.1:0-7346 GCA_035938775.1 Trinickia sp. | reverse complement strand
GGCGGCGGCGCCCGACGATCCGCGCGCGCAGTTGGGCCTCGCACGCGTCGCGCTGCGGGAGCGCCAGCTCGACGACGCACTCGAGCGCTATCGGCGGCTCGTGGCCGCGCACCCCGACAACGCGGCGGCGGCCGAAGGACTCGGCACGACGCTCGATCTCGAGGGGCAGCATGCCGACGCGCAGGCCGTCTACCGCGCAGCGCTCGAGCGTCACCCCGAGGCAGAGGGGTTGAAGACCGACCTCGGCTTGTCGCTGATCCTTTCGAAGCGGGCGCGCGAAGGCGCGAACGTGTTGCTCGACATCGCGGCGCTCCCCGACGCGCCGCCGCAGGCCCGAGAAAATCTCGCGCTCGCGTACGGACTGCTCGGCAACGGCGAGGCGGCCAAGCGTATTCTCGCCGCCGACATGCCGGCCGCCTCCGCCGAGGACAACCTCCAGTTCTACCGGCACTTGCGCGAGAAGCTCGTCGCATCGAACGCGGCTGCCGACGATGGCGCCGGGCAAGCGCAGGCAGTGCCGCGCGTGCCGGCGAACCGCAAACCGGACATCGGAGGCCCGCAGTGAAGCAGCGCGCGCGCCTCGCATCGAACGAGCGCGGTGTCGTTGCGCTCGAGTTCGTGCTCGTGTTTCCGTTTCTGATGACGGTGCTTTTTGGCATCGTCGACGCGAGCCTCATTCTCTGCGACAAGGCCGTCATCACCAATGCGGGCCGCGAGGCGGCGCGCGCGGGCGTCGTGGTGCGGGTGCCGCAGATGGCCTCTAGCGCGATCGCGAATGTCGCGATGACCTATGCACAAAACAATGTCGTGACGGGCGGCACGCCGACGACGCCGACCGTCACCGTCGATCAATCGGCCGGGACCGCCCCCGGCAGCCCGCTCAAGGTAACGGTCAGCTACACGTACGACGGGCTCGTCCTCGGCTCCGCGTTGAGCTCGTTGACGGGACCGATCACGATCACCTCCGTAACGGTGATGAACTATGAGTAAGCATGCGTGCTTCGCGCGAGCCGTCGTCTCGGCAAACGGGCACGGACGGCACACCTCGCAACGTCAACCGTACGGGCACGGGCTCGGACATCGGCCCGTGCCGACGCTCCGACGCCAACGCGGCTCGGTCGTGCTCTGGTTCGTGCTCTTCGTCGCGATCCTGATGACGTTCGGCGCGTTCGCCGTCGACTTGCCGCGCGTCGCCACCGTGCGCAACGAGTTGCAGAACGCGGCCGATGCCGCCGCGCTCGCCGGTGCGGGCAAGCTCACGGCGGGCACGACCGGCCACGACTGGGCCGATGCCGCGAGCGCGACCGCCGCCGCCGTCTCGCTGAACGCCTCCGATGGCGTCACGCTGTCGGCAGGCAGCGTGCAGACTGGCTACTGGAATCTGACCGGCACCCCATCTACGCTTGAGGCGCAGACGATTACGCCGGGGCTTTATGACGAGCCCGCCGTGCAGGTGACAGTCACGCGCAGCGCAAGCCAGAACGGCGGCGCCATTGCGCTTTTGATGGGCGGCTTTCTCGATCTGCTCACGACGCCCGGGAGCGCGACGGCTGTCGCGGTCGCCGCGGCGCCGTCGAACGTCGCCTCGGGCGGCATTTTTCCGATGGTCATCGATCAGTGCCTGCTCACCAACAGCCTGTACTGGAACCCGCAGACGAACGCGCCGACGATCGACCCGTCGACGGGCCAGCCGTACGAGTTCCAGATTGGCAACGGCCATCTGTACGGCAGCTCGTGCGAGGCAGGCCAATGGACGTCGTTTGAGACAAACGCGAACGACGTGCCCACGATCCGCGGGCTGATCAATTCGGGCAACCCGACACCGCTCTCGATTGGCGACAGCATCTGGATCGAGCCGGGCGTCAAGACGACGATTTACAACAGCGTGCCTGTCGGCACGACGGTGGTGCTGCCGGTCGCGGCGCAGATCATCAGCAAGACCTACGTGCCGATCGTCGCGTTCGCCGCGTTTCACATCGACGCCTCGGTGGGCGGCAGCGGCAAGTACATCCAGGGGCACTTCGTCGCCGGGTACAAGCTGCCGGTGCAAGGATCGGGCGTCGGCCCCGACTACGGCGCGTATGTGGCGCCGCGACTCGCGCTTTGAAGGGAAGAAAGAAAACCGGCGAGCGCATCGGCTCGCCGGCAGTATTGGCGGACGCCGCGTGAATGCGCGTCAGCCCGCCGAGGCCGCCGACGCCGCCTTTGCCGCAGGCGCATTTTGCGCCGCTTGCGGTGCTTGCGTCGTAGCGCCATAGGCGGGCGCGTCGGCCGGCCGCGGCGTCTCACCCGAGTGCGCGATCCAGCCGCCGCCCAGCGCCCTATACAGATCGACGAGGTTGGCAAGCCGCGCGACGCGCGCTTCGATGAGCGCTTGCTGAGCGGTGTAGAGATTGGTCTGCGCTATCAGCACTTGCACGTAGCTGTCGACGCCGCTCTTGTAGCGCAGCGTCGACAGATCGAGCGTGCGCTGCTGAGCGAACGTGTTGCGCTCGAGCGCGCCGATCTGCGTGTCGTACGTGCTGCGCGCGGCGAGCCCGTCGGCGACTTCACGGAACGCCGACTGAATCGCCCTCTCGTACTGCGCGATCTGGATTTTCTTCTGCACGTGCGCGAGATCGAGATTGGCGATGTTGCGCCCGCCCTCGAAGATCGGCTCCGCGATCTGCGGCGCGAAGCTCCATGCGGCCGAACCCGCCTTGAAGAGCCCGCCGAGCGTGGGGCTCGCCGAGCCGAACGTACCGGTGAGCGAGATCTTCGGGAAGAACGCCGCACGGGCCGCGCCGATGTTGGCGTTGGCCGCGCGCAGCGACGCCTCGGCCTGCATGATGTCCGGGCGCCGCGTAAGCAGATCGGACGGCAAGCCCGCGGGCACGTCGGTGAGCAGCCCCTGATCGTTGAGCGGGTGCCCCGCCGGCAGATCGTCGGGCAACGGCTCGCCGATGAGCAGCACGAGCGCGTTCTCGGCCTGCGCGCGCGCACGCGCCTGCGCGTCGCGGTTGGCGAGCGCTTGCTCGACGACCGTCTGAGCCTGGCGCAAAGCGAGCTCCGAGCCGGTGCCGTAATCGAACTGGAGCTTTGTGAGTTCGTATGACGCTTGCGCCGTCTTCAGCGTGTCGTCGGTGACCTTCAGCAGATCGTCGAAGGCAAGCATCTCCAGATACTGATCGGCCACCTGCGAGACGAGCGAAATCTCGGCCGCCTTGCGCGCTTGCGCGGTTGCCAGATATTGCTCGAGCGCCTGGTCCTTGAGGCTGCGGATGCGGCCCCAGAAGTCGATCTCCCACGACGCGCTGAGATCGGCCGTGTACTCCTTCGAGATCGTCTGGCCGGCGAACGAGAGATTTTTCGGCGTGCGAGAGACGTTCTTCTCGCCGATCGCGTCGATCGACGGGAACAATTCGGCACGCACGATCCCATACTGCGCGCGTGCCGCCTCGACATTGAGCACCGACACGCGCAAATCGCGATTGTTCGCGAGCGCGATCTCGATGACGCGCTGCAAGCGCGGATCGGCGAAGAACTCGCGCCAGCCGATATCGACGGCGGCCTGCCCGTGCGCGCTGCTTTCGGGCTCCGTGACCGGCTGCGTCGCATAGACGCCCGAGGCGGGGAACGTCGCGGCAACCGGCGCGGCCGGCCGCTCATACTTCGGCTCGAACGAGCAGCCAGCGGCAAAGAGCGCGACGGCGACCGCAATCAAAGCATGTTTTCGCATCTGCATCTTATTGTCCTTCGTTGCCGTTTTCGCCGTTGTCGTCGCCGTTACTCGTCTGCAGTGCACGGTGATGCATTTCGGCACGCACCGCGGCTTCGTCGGCGTTTTCCGCTTCGCCCGCGAACTTCGCGCGGATCACGACGAAGAACATCGGGATGAAGAAGATCGCGAAGAACGTCGCCGTCAGCATCCCGCCGATCACGCCGGTGCCGATCGCGTGCTGGCTCGCGGAGCCTGCGCCGTTGCTGATGGCAAGCGGGAACACCCCGAGGATGAACGCGAGCGAGGTCATCAGGATCGGGCGCAGCCGCAGGCGCGCTGCCTCCAACGCCGCTTCCACCGGCCCCATGCCTTCGCCTTGCTGCAGCTCGCGCGCGAACTCGACGATCAGAATCGCGTTCTTCGCCGACAGACCCACCGTCGTCAGCAGGCCCACCTGGAAGAACACGTCGTTCTCGAGGCCGCGCAGCGTGGCGGCTAAAAGCGCGCCGATCACGCCGAGCGGCACGACCATGATCACCGAGAACGGAATCGACCAGCTCTCATAGAGCGCCGCGAGACACAGGAACACAACGAGGATCGAGATGCCGTAGAGAATCGGCGCCTGCGAGCCCGACTGGATTTCCTGGAACGAGAGGCCGGTCCACTCGTAGCCGATGCCGACCGGCAGCTTCGCCGCGATGGTCTCCATCGCCGCCATCGCCTGGCCCGTGCTCTTGCCGGGCGCGGCCGCGCCCTGGATCTCCATCGCCGACACGCCGTTGTAGCGCTCGAGCTTCGGCGAGCCGTACGTCCACTTACCCGACGCGAACGACGAGAACGGCACCATGCCGCCCGTGCTGTTGCGCACGTACCAGTTGTTCAGGTCGTCGGGCGTCATGCGGTACGGTGCGTCGGCCTGCACGTAGACCCGCTTGATCCGGTTATCAAGATCGAGGAAGTTGTTCACGTATTGCGACCCCCACGCGACCGAGAACGTCTGGTCGACTGCCTGCGGGGTGACGCCCTGCACCAACGCCTTCTCGCGATCCATGTCGACCTTGAACTGCGGCGTGTCGCTTAGGCCGTTCGGGCGCACGAGCGCGAGTGTCGGGTCCTTCGCGGCCATGCCGAGCAACTGGTTGCGCGCCGCGTACAGCGCCTCGTGACCGACGCCTGCGTTGTCGGTGAGCTCGAAGTCGAAGCCCGATGCGGTGCCGAGCTCGCGGATCGCCGGCGGATTGAACGGGATCACTATCGCGTCCTTGTAGCTCGCGTAGTGCTTGAACATGCGCTGGATGATCGCCTGCACCTTCTGATCCGCGTGCTGGCGTTGCGCGTAGTCCTTGAGCCGAATGAACACGAGCCCCGAGTTCTGGCCGCGGCCTGCAAAGCTGAAGCCGTTCACCGTAAACGCCGCTTCGACGACATCCTTCTCCTGCGTGAGCAGGTAGTTGGAGATGTTGGCGAGCGTCTTGCGTGTCGTCTCCTGCGTCGTACCCGTCGGGGTCTGCACGATGACAAAAAACACGCCCTGGTCTTCATCGGGCAGGAACGACTTCGGCAGCCGCACGAACAACAGGCCGACCGCCACGATCACCGCGAGGTAAATCACGAGCCAGCGCCCCGAGCGGCGAATCACGTGATGCACGCCCGAGTGGTACTTGTCGCGGCTCGTCTCGAACGTACGGTTGAACCACCCGAAAAAGCCCGTCTTCTCCTCGTGATGACCCTTTGGAATCGGCTTGAGAATCGTCGCGCACAGTGCCGGAGTAAGAACCAGCGCGACAAGGATCGACAGCACCATCGCGGAGACGATGGTGAGCGAGAACTGCCGGTAGATGGCGCCGACCGAGCCGCCCGAGAGCGCCACCGGCACGAACACCGCCGAGAGCACGAGCGCGACGCCGATCAGCGCGCCGGTGATCTGATCCATCGCCTTGCGGGTCGCATCGCGCGGCGAGAGGCCCTCCTCGCTCATCACCCGCTCGACGTTCTCCACGACGACGATTGCATCGTCCACGAGCAGGCCGATCGCGAGCACGAGACCGAACATCGACAGCACGTTGATCGAGAACCCGACCACCCCCATGATCGCGAACGTGCCGAGCAGCACGACCGGCACGGCAATGGTCGGAATCAGCGTCGCGCGCAGGTTTTGCAGGAACAAGTACATCACGAGGAACACCAGCACGATGCCTTCGAGCAGCGTCTTGATCACTTCCTCGATGGACAGCCGCACGAACGGCGTCGTGTCGTACGGGTAGTTCGCGACGAGACCGTGCGGGAAGTACTTCGACAGCTGGTCGATCTTCGCGCGCACGGCCTTCGCCGTTTGCAGCGCGTTGGCGCCCGTGGCGAGCTGAATGCCCAGGCCGGCCGCCGGCAGGCCGTTGTACTTCGTTTCGATGTTGAAGTTCTCGGGGCCGAGATCGAGGCGCGCCACGTCTTTCACGCGCACCTGGGAGCCGTCCGAATTCACCTTCAAGAGCACGTTGCCGAATTGCTCAGGCGAGCGCAAGAGCGTCTGCTCGGTGATGGTGGCCTGCAGCATCTGCCCCGGCACGGACGGCGTGCCGCCCAACTGGCCGCCCGCGATCTGCACGTTTTGCTGTTGCAGCGCGGTGGTCACATCGACCGGCGTCAAGCCGTAGTTATTGAGCTTGTGGGCATCGAGCCAGATGCGCATTGCGTACTGCGTACCGCCGAAGAGCGTCAAGTTGCCGACGCCGTCGACTCGGCTGACCGGATCCTTGATGTTCGACGCGACGTAGTTCGCCAGGTCATAGTTGGTCATGCTGCCGTCTTGGGACACGAACCCGATGACGAGCAGGAAGCTGGCGCTCGACTTCGTCACGCTGATGCCGAGCTGCTGCACGGTGCTCGGCAAATTCGGCGTCGCGAGCGCGAGCTTGTTTTGCACCTGCACCTGCGCGATGTCGGGGTTCGTGCCGGCCTCGAAGGTCAGCGTGATGGTCGCGGTGCCGGAGTCATCGCTCGTCGACGACATGTACAGCAAGTGATCGAGCCCGCTCATTTGCTGCTCGATCACCTGCGTGACCGTGTCCTCGACCGTCTTCGCCGATGCACCCGGATAGCTCGCGCTGATCTGGACGGAAGGCGGTGCGATCGTCGGATACTGCGCGACCGGAAGTTTGAAGATCGACGCCACGCCCGTGAGCATCAGAATGATGGCGATCACCCACGCGAAAATCGGGCGATCGATAAAAAACTTGGCCATGAAACAAACTCCTCGCGCTACTTAGGCGCCTGATGCGGCTTGCGCAACGGCACCGCTCGCGGGCGAAGCCCCGCTGGCAGGTGCCTCGGCGATCTGCGCGGGTACGGTTTTCACCACCGTGCCAGGGCGCGCCTTGTCCACGCCCTGCACGATCACGCGCTCGCCCGGCTGCAACCCGCTGTCGACGACCCAGTTCGAGCCATGCATGCCGGTCGTGACGACCGTGCGCGGCGCGACCTTGTTGTCGGGGCCCACGACGAGTGCGACCGCCTCGCCCTTCTGGTTGTGCGTGATGCCGACGAGCGGCACGAGCATCGCGCGGTCGTTGATGCCCTCCTCGATGCGCGCGCGCACGAACATGCCCGGCAGCAAGACGCGGTCCGGGTTCGGGAACGTCGCGCGCACGGT
>DASZGN010000258.1:0-6959 GCA_035938775.1 Trinickia sp. | reverse complement strand
GTCGTCTTCATAATTTCCTCCTGACGGATGAATTCGGCACGATGCATTTGCTTCGAGATGCAAAGGGGCTCATGTGTTGCGTGTTGCGTGTTGCGCCGCGAGGGGATCGGCAGTGGGCTCGCGGGGGGTGCGTTATTGATTCTAGGCGGCGCGGCGGGGAATGCGAGTGCGCCGCGAACGGGTCGCGGCACGGGTACTGGTTGTGCGCTTTGGTCAGATCAAAAGGTAAAGAGGAAAGCCGCATGCACTTAGGGCACCTGATCCTGATACACCAAAGCCTCTCAAGCGTCCGGCGGCACCCCCAACAGGCGCAGCGCACTGCCCGCAACCGAGGCAAACACCGGCGCGGCCACCGTGCTGCCGTAAAACGCGCGCGCAGGCTCGTCGATCATCACCGCCACGACGAGGCGCGGCGCATCGATGGGCGCAATACCCACGAATAGCGCGCGGTACTTGCCCTTCGCGTACCCCGTGCCCGCATGCTTCCACGCCGTACCCGTCTTGCCGCCCACGCGGTAGCCTTGCACGCGCGCCGCGCGTCCGGTGGCGTCGTCGTCCGTCGTCGCTTCAAGCATCGCGCGCAGCGCTGCCGCCGTTTCGGGCGTCGTTACACGCAGCGCGGGCGTGGGCAGGCCCGGGTCGTCGTTCTCGGAAAGAATGAGCGTGGCAGGGCGCAGGGAGCCGTCGCCGGCAAACGCCGTATAGGCTTGCGCCATTTGCATGAGCGACGCCGATACGCCGTACCCGTAGGCCATCGTTGCTTGCTCGATCGGCCGCCAGCGCTGCCAAGGCCGCAGCCTGCCAGGCGAGACCCCCGGAAACGGCAACTGCGGCGCGCGGCCCAGGCCGTACTCCTGGTACTTGGTCCACATCGTCTGAGCAGGCAATGTCAACGCGAGCTTCGCGAGCGCGACATTGCTCGATTTCGTCAACGCTTGCGTCACGCTGATCGTGCCGTGGTTCGCCGTGTCGCGGATGGTGTTCGCGCCGATCGAATACCGGCCCGGTGCCGTGTCGATCAATGATGCGGGCTGCGCGCGACCCGCATCGAGCGCCGTGGCAATGAGAAGCGGCTTGATCGTCGAGCCCGGTTCGAACGTATCGGTCAGCGCGCGATTGCGCAACGCGCGACCGTGCAGTTGCGCGCGCTCGTTGGGATCGAAGCCCGGCGCGTTTGCGAGCGCGAGAATCTCGCCGTTGCGCGCATCGAGCACGACCACGCTGCCCGCTTGTGCGCCGTGCCGCGCAAGCGCCGCTTTGAGCTGCGTGAACGCGAGTTGCTGGATGCGGCGGTCGATGGTCAGTTGAACTGTCGCACCATGGCGCGCCGGCACCAACGGCCGAAAATCCGAGACGATGCGCCCCAGACGATCACGGATGACATCGTGCTCCCCCGGTTCGCCGGCGAGCACGGTGTCGGCCGCGAGCTCGATGCCTTCAAGGCCGCTGTCGTCGATATCGGTAAAGCCGACGACATGCGCGGCTGATTCGCCTTCAGGGTAATAGCGCTTCGACGACGCGACCTGCGTCACGCCCGCGAGGCTCAGGTGGGCGATCCGATCCGCGGTCTGCGCATCGACTTGCCGCTTTAGCAGCACCAGTGCGCGCTCCGATGCAAGACGCTCTTGGAGCAGGGCCGGTGTCAGCCCCAGCGTTTGCGCAAGCGGCACATACGCCGCGCGCTCGAGGCGCTTCGGGTCTGCCCAGATCTCGTACGTCGTGAGACTGATCGCGAGCAGCGCGCCATGCCGGTCGACAATCGAGCCGCGCCTGCCGTCGAGCTCTATTGTGTGGCGATGACGCTTCTCGCCCTGCGCGGCATGGAAGTCGTGCTCGATGATCTGCACCCAGCAAGCACGCGCGGCAAGCGCGGCGAACGCAACGAACATGAGCGCCATGACGAAGGCGGAGCGCCCGGCGGGCAAGCGTGGCGCGAGCAGAGCGTTCGGGGAGTGCGGTACGTGGGAAGGTCGGTTTTTCTTGAAGCGCATCGATGATGGCCGGAACGCACGCGGGCGACGGCGAATAAGAGAAGTGCGCTCGAATCAACGGGCGCAAGAAAAGCGGGGATTGTAAAGGATTTGTAATGTTGTGCGTTCGGCGTCGCTGGGGCGGGTCGACATTGTCCGCGGGGTATGCGCTGCCGCGTGTCGGAGACGCGGCCGCTGCGAGCGCAGCGGCCGGAGAGGGGAAAACGAAGAGGGTGGAGAATTAGGCAGGCAGCGAGAACCCGGCAAGCGCTTCGCGCAGCACCGTCGCCTGATCCTTCAGCGATTGCGCCGCGGCTGCCGCTTCCTCGACGAGCGCGGCGTTTTGTTGCGTGACCTTGTCCATCTCGCCAACGGCACGGTTCACCTGTTCGATGCCCGCGCTTTGCTCGCGCGAGGCGCCGCTGATTTCTTCGAGGATTTCGTTCACGCGCCGCACCGACTGGACGATCTCGCCCATCGTCGAGCCGGCATTGGCCACGAGCGCGGCGCCTTGGTCGACGGTGTGCGTCGAGGTTTCGATGAGCGCCTTGATCTCCTTGGCGGCCGTGGCCGAGCGCTGCGCGAGGCTGCGCACTTCGGCCGCGACGACGGCAAAGCCGCGCCCTTGCTCGCCCGCGCGCGCCGCTTCGACCGCCGCGTTCAACGCGAGGATGTTGGTCTGGAAGGCGATGCCGTCGATCACGCCGATGATGTCGCCGATCTTCTGCGAGCTCGACGTGATTTCGCTCATTGTGCGCACCACATCGTCCACGACGCCGCTGCCGCGCGTCGCCACGCCGGCGGCCTCGTCCGCAAGGCGCGCCGCCTGCGAAGCGCTATCGGCGTTCAGCTTCACGTTCGAGGTCATCTGATTCATGCTCGACGCGGTTTCCACGAGCGCGGCCGCCTGCTGCTCGGTGCGCTGCGACAAGTCGATGTTGCCGGCCGCGATTTCACTCGCGCCCACATTGATGTTCTCGGCGCCTGCGCGCACGCGCGCGACGGCATCGGCCAGCCCCGCGCGCATCTGCGAGAGCGCGTACATGAGGCTCGCGTGGTCGTCGCGCGCGACGGGCACATGCGTCGCCAGGTCGCCCTGCGACATGCGCCGCGCGGTCGAGATCGCCACTTCGAGATCGCCGCCGAGGCCACGCCGCACGCTGCGCAGCACAAGCACCATCGCCACCGTCGCGAGCGCGCCAAGCACGATCGTCACAATGAGCCAGCGCACAGCGGAGGCGATGAAAACGGCGTTGATGTCATCCACGTACAAGCCGGTGACGAAGAACCAGTCCCATGGTTGGAAACGCCGCGCGTACGACATCTTCGGGACGGGCGCGTCGCTGCCCGGCTTGGCCCAGTGGTAGCTGATGAAGCCGCCGCCTTCCTGGCTGCCGGCTTTTACGACGTCGAGATAGATGGGCTTGCCGTTAGGGTCCGTGAAGCCCGACATGTCCTTGCCGACCATTTCCGGCTTGAAAGGATGCTTCAGCACGACGTAGTGCGCGGTGTTCACGGAAAAATAGCCGTCCTTTCCGTAGCGCAGCGCCGACAGGACTTCGAGCGCTTTTTTCTTCGCGTCTTCTTCGCTCATTGCCTGCTGCTGCGAGGCCGCGTAGAAGTGGTTGGTGATGCTGTACGCTTCATCGCTCACCGCCTTCAATTGTTCACGCCGATCGTCGAGCATCGATGCCCGGTGTTGCCATAAGCCTGCCACGCCAATCAGGATCAAGCCGATCCATAACACGGCGATCATCGAGCCGAGCTTCTGATTCAAAGTCATTTTCTGCATTAAGGTTGCTCTAGGAGGTCGTCAGACGGCGGCCCGTCGCTGGACAAGGCTGCGCCCCCCCTCTTATCGACGGCGATTGTCTTGTGGAGCAGCAGGGGAAACCCTGATGCAAATACGTCATACGATACTTGCGCACTGCGCACAGCCCGGAAGGCACGGCAAGGAGCGCGCGCCCGCGTCTCGGGCGCGCAATGACTTCGAAGCGTTGGCGACCTCGACCCCTGAACGCCTTTAAACCGGGTCTTTGTCGGGAGGGCCTTCCGGACGTTGCGGCTCGTCGTTGTGATGGCCTGGCGGCGGCGGAACGAACGGTTCGCCTTCAGGGTCGCGCGTCGGATCTGCGAGCGGGTCGGGAACCGGTGCGGTGTGCATGCTGTAGTTCATGAGCGTGTCCACGAGAAAGTTGGAGCCCAATGCACATGAGCAACGAGAGGCCGGGCGGCCCTCTCAGTCCTGTGTTATAGGCCATCGGCTCCCACGTTGCGTGTCGATTTCTTCGGCCGTGCTCGTGCCCGCGCACGGCGTTCGCACATCGCTGCTTGCCTCGCGGTGCCGCGTGTTTTGGCGCTTATGCGTTGTGTGCGTTCATTGCGCTTGCCGCCGCAGGTCCTCGCGCGTATCGACATCGGCGAGGATGCCCGCATTGTCGACCTCGATCGTCGTCACGTTCGAGGCGGCAAGCAGGCTGCGCGCGCCGGTGTCGCCGTCGAGCGCGGCTAGCGCTGCCTGGTGCGCGGCGCTGAAGCCGACCGGATGGCCGCGCTCGCCGCGATAAACGGGCGCGACGATCGACGCCCCCGCATCGAGCCGGCGCGCAATGGCTTCGATCGTCGAGGTGGCGATCCACGGCATGTCGGCAAGCGCGACGATCCAGCCTTTGGCGTCGCGGCTCGCGCGCACGCCGGCCGCGAGGCTTGCACCCATGCCACGCTCGGCTTCGGTTGCGAACACCACGTCGCAGCCCGCCTCATTGAGCGCATGGGCGAGCGCTTCCGCGCCGGGACGCACCACGGCGATGACGTGCGGCACGACGGCCAGCAGCCGCTGCGCCGCGGCGCTCGCGACCGGCGTGCCGTCGGCAAGCGGCGCGAGGAGCTTGTTTTGCAGACCGCTCGGATCGAAGCGCGAGCCGCGTCCGGCGGCAAGCAGTAAGCCCGTGGCTGACGAGGCGTAGGTCATCGGGAGCATTCGGGAAAGACAGGGTCTTGCGATTGTGCGATGCGCCATCGATCGCGGGCAAGCGCCATTTTGATTCCGAGCACATGCAGCAATGTGGCGCTTGACCGTAGTTGCCTACGGCCCGCAACACTCGCAGCATTCTTTGCGCTTCGACGCCGAGCTTTTGTCGACGTTGTGACAAGAGCACGGTCGGCGCGAAAGGCGCCTAGCGTGTCGCCAAACCGTCCGTGCGCGTCAAACCGTCATCGACGCGAGGACTTTATCGAGCGTGATCGGCAAATCGCGCACGCGCACGCCCGTTGCGTGCCACGCGGCGTTGGCGATGGCGGCCGGCACGCCCGTGATGCCGATCTCGCCGATGCCGCGCGCGCCGAGCGCATTGAAGTACGGATCGGGCACGTCGAGCACCGTTACGTCGATCGTGCCGACGTCGGCATTCACCGGCACGTGGTATTCAGCCAGGTTCGCGTTGACGAAGCGCCCGTAGCGCAGATCGAGTTCGCTCGCCTCCTCGAGCGCCGCGCCGATGCCCCACACGATCCCGCCCATCAGCTGGCTCTTGCCGGTCTTCTCGTTCATGAGCCGCCCCACGTCGTAGACCGCGACGATGCGCGGCACGCGTATCGTGCCGAGCGTCGCATCGACATGCACTTCCGCGAAGACCGCGCCGAATGAGTGAAACGCGTATTGCTTGCCTTCGTCGCCGCTTTTCGCCGTTGCCCGCCCTTCGATCGGCTGGCCGCCCGCGCGTGCGATGACCGCTGCCGCCGGATCGCGCCGCGTCGGTGCGGAGCGGCTCACGACCCAGCCGTTCGCGACCGTCACATCCTCCTGCGGCAGGCCGTGAAGCGGCGAGTCGCTGTCGGCACGCGCGAGCTCGATGAGCTGCGCGCGCGCGGCAGCCGCGGCCTCGCTCACTGCCGGAGCAACGCTCGCAACCGACTGCGAGCCGCCTGAGACCGGCGCTTGCGGCAGCGACGAGTCGCCGAGCGCGAAACTCACGCGCTCGATGGGAAAGCCGAGCGCGTCGGCGGCGACTTGCGTCATGACGGTGTAGGTGCCGGTGCCGATGTCTTGCGTGCCCGAGGCGACGAACGCTGTGCCGTCGGGCAGGATGCGCGCGAACGCCGACGCCGCGCTGCGATGCGCGGGATAGGTCGCGGTTGCCATGCCCATGCCGATCAGCGTGTCTTTCTCGCGCAGTGAGCGCGGCGCGCGGGGTCTCTTCGACCAGCCGAAGCGTTCGGCGCCGACCCGGTAGCACTCGCGCAATTGCTTGCTCGACCACGGCTTGCGTTCTTGCGGTTCGATCTCCGCATAGTTTTTCAGACGCAGCGCGATGGGGTCCATCTTCAG
Organism: Trinickia sp.; assembly: GCA_035938775.1. Classification (GTDB taxonomy): domain Bacteria; phylum Pseudomonadota; class Gammaproteobacteria; order Burkholderiales; family Burkholderiaceae; genus Trinickia. The sequence continues at coordinate 662 of DASZGN010000258.1, read as the reverse complement.
CGCATACGCAAGCTCGTCGAGCGCCGATTCGAGTGCGAACGATCCGGTCGTTTCGCCCGGCGCGCGCATGAACGTCGGCGTGCCGACGTTGAGCGGCACGACCCGATGCGTCGTGGCAAGGTTCGGCACAGCGTAGAGCATGCGGGTGACCACGCCGCACGTCTCCTGCCAGTCTTCGATCGTCGAGGTGTGCGCAATCGTGTCGTGGCGCAGGCCCGTCAGCGTGCCGTCCGTGCGCGCCGCAAGCACCATGTGCTGCTCGGTGCGCGGCCGCCCGCCCACCGGCCCGAACATCTGCGGCCGCGAGAGCGCAAGCCGCACAGGGCGCCCGACCTGTCTCGCGGCCATTGCGCAGAGCACGACGTGCGACCACACGGACCCCTTGCAGCCGAATCCGCCGCCGACGAACGGCGAAATCACGTGCACGTCCTCGGGTGGAATGCCGAGTTGCTTCGCCACCGCCTCGCGCGCGTTAGTTACGCCTTGCGTAGTGTCGTAGAGCGTGAGGCGCGGACCGTCCCATCCGGCGAGCACCGCGTGCGGCTCCATCGGATTGTGATGCTCCATCGGCGTCGTGTAGGTCACGTCGATGCGCACGTCGCCGCCGCGCAGTCCCGCGCCGACGTTGCCGCGTTCGGTATCGGGCGGGCCGCCGAACATCG
>DASZGN010000257.1:0-7222 GCA_035938775.1 Trinickia sp. | reverse complement strand
CAGCGTCTCAGAGGCGAGCAACGTGCGCGTGCTCGATCTCTTCATGGCATGGGTGCGAAGCGGCCTGTCGATGGGCTTGCCCGCGCGCGCCGATCTCATGCTGCCGTTTCTCAAGTCGATCAGCTATCCGCTCGGCGTGTGGGGCTTCATCGCGCTCACGTACTTCGTGATCGTCGGCGCGAGCAACGCGGTCAATCTCACCGATGGGCTCGACGGCCTCGTCATCATGCCGGTGGTGCTCGTCGGCGCGTCGCTTGGCGTGTTCGCCTATGTGATGGGCAGCTCCGTCTATTCGAAGTATCTGCTCTTTCCGCACATTCCCGGCGCGGGCGAGCTCCTGATCTTCTGCTCGGCGATGGGGGGGGCGGGGCTCGCCTTTCTCTGGTTCAACACCCACCCCGCGCAGGTGTTCATGGGCGATGTCGGCGCGCTCGCGCTCGGTGGCGCGCTTGGCACGATCGCGGTGATCGTGCGCCAGGAGATCGTGCTCTTCATCATGGGCGGCATCTTCGTCGCCGAAACGCTTTCGGTGATGTTGCAGGTGGTGTGGTTCAAGTACACAAAGCGGCGCTTCGGCGAAGGCAGGCGGATCTTCAAGATGGCGCCGCTGCACCACCACTTCGAGTTGTCCGGGTGGAAGGAGACGCAAGTGGTCGTGCGCTTCTGGATCATCACGTTGATGTTGTGCCTCTTCGGTCTGTCGACGCTTAAATTGCGCTGATTGCGCTAAGGGAAAAGGAAAGCAAGCGATGTTTGGCGAGATGTTTGGAGATCGGCAAAGGCCGATGGTGCTCGTGCTGGGGCTTGGGGAGTCGGGCCTCGCGATGGCGCGCTGGTGTGCGCGCCACGGGTGCCGGCTGCGCGTTGCCGATACGCGCGAGGCGCCGCCGAACCTGTCAGCGCTCGAGGCGCTTAACGTCGATGCCGAGTTCGTCGGCGGCGCGTTCTCGCCTGCGCTTCTCGACGGCGGCATCGAGCTCGTCGCGCTGAGCCCGGGCCTGTCGCCGCTTGCCCACGATTTGCTGCCGCTCATCACAAGCGCGCGCGAGCGCGGCGTGCCGGTTTGGGGCGAGGTCGAATTCTTCGCGCAGGCGCTGAAGCATCTCGGTGCGAGCGGCTACGCGCCGAAGGTGATCGCGATCACCGGCACGAACGGCAAGACGACAACGACGAGCCTCACCGGCCTCATTTGCGAGCGCGCGGGCAAGAAGGTCGCGGTGGCGGGCAACATCAGCCCGTCGATGCTCGACAAGCTGATGGAAACCATCGACAACGCGACGCTCCCCGACGTCTGGGTGCTCGAGCTCTCGAGCTTCCAGCTCGAATCGGCCCACACGTTCGAGCCCGACGCGGCTGCCGTGCTCAACATCACGCAGGACCACCTCGACTGGCACGGCGGTCTCGACGCATACACGGCCGCGAAAGGGCGCATTTTCGGGTCCCGCACCGTGCGCGTGCTCAACCGGGAGGATGCGCGTGTGATGTCGCTCGCACCGGCTGCCGAGGCGGGCGGCGCTTCGCGCTCGGGAGCCGCGTCGCCAGGGGCGAAGCGCGCTCCCTCGGGCGACAGCGACGCGCAACCGGTCACCTTCGGCGTGAATGAGCCGGCGCGTGTCGGCGACTTCGGCCTGTTGCGCGAGAACGGCATGAATTGGCTCGTTGAGGCACAGGAGCGCGACCCTGTGGACGAAACGGCATCGGCGCGACGCCGCAAGCACGAGGCCGCCGCGTCGGCCGCTCTCACGATGAAGCGCTTGATGCCGGCCGACGCGCTGCGCATCCGCGGTCTGCACAACGCGGCGAACGCGCTGGCGGCGTTCGCGCTCGCGCGTGCCATCGGGTTGCCGGCTGCGCCGCTCTTGCATGGCCTGCGCGAGTACCGCGGCGAGCCGCATCGCGTCGAGTTGATCGCTTCCATCGAGGGGGTCGATTACGTCGATGACAGCAAGGGCACCAATGTCGGCGCGACGGTCGCCGCGCTCGACGGGCTCGCGCAGCGCGCGGTTCTGATCGCTGGCGGCGATGGCAAGGGGCAGGACTTTGCGCCGCTCGCCCGTCCCGTTGCCCGCTGGTGCCGTGCCGTGATGCTGATCGGCCGCGATGCGCCGCTGATTCGCGAGGCGCTCGCCGGCACGGGCGTGGTACTTGCCGATCACCCGACACTCGAAGCTGCGACGCGCGCAGCGAGCGCGCTTGCCGAGCCCGGCGACGCCATCCTGCTGTCGCCGGCTTGTGCGAGCTTCGACATGTTCAAGAACTACGCGCACCGCGCCGCGGTATTTCGCAGCGCGGCCGAGGATATCGCCGCTGAACGGGGGACGATGCTATGAGCGGGTCCGGTCATTTCGGCTCGCGGCTTTTCCCGCCACGCGTGGGCAAGGCCGGCGGCAACGGGCCGAGCGCGGGAACGGCTGCGGCCGGCGGCGGTCTCGCGAGCGCCGTGAGCGGGCTGCGCCCCATGCGCTCGCGCATGCTCGACTACGACCATTCGCTGTTGTGGGTCGTCATCGCCTTGCTCGGCCTTGGCGTCGTGATGGTCTATTCGGCGTCGATCGCGATGCCCGATTCGCCCAAGTACGCGGCCTATCACAGCTACGCGTTCCTCATGCGCCACGTTGCGTCCCTCGCCGTGGCGGTCATCGCCGCCATCGTCACGTTCAAGATCCCCATCTCGGTGTGGGACAAGTACGCGCCGAAGTTTTTTCTGCTCGCGCTCGTAGCACTCGTGATCGTGCTGATCCCGCACATCGGCAAGGGCGTGAACGGCGCACGCCGCTGGATCCCGCTCGGCCTCATGAACATGCAGCCGTCGGAGATCATGAAGCTCGCCGTGACGATCTACGCGGCGAACTACACCGTGCGCAAGCAGGAGTACATGCACAGCTTCGCGAAGGGCTTCTTGCCGATGGCCTTCGCCGTCGGTGTGGTCGGCGCGCTGTTGCTGCTCGAACCCGACATGGGCGCTTTCATGGTGATCGCCGCCATCGCGATGGGCGTGCTCTTTCTCGGCGGCGTGAACGGCAAGCTCTTCGGCGGCCTCGTCGCCACGGCGGTGGGCACGTTCACGCTGCTCGTGTGGGCGTCGCCGTGGCGGCGCGAACGGATCTTCGCGTACCTCTCTCCGTGGGACGACCGCTACGCACAGGGCAAGGCCTATCAACTGACGCACTCGCTGATCGCTTTCGGCCGCGGGGAATGGTTCGGCGTGGGCCTCGGCGGCAGCGTCGAAAAACTCAACTATCTGCCCGAGGCGCACACCGACTTCATCCTCGCCGTCATCGGCGAGGAGCTCGGCTTCGTCGGCGTGCTGGTCGTCATCCTTTTGTTCTACTGGATCGTGCGCCGCTCCTTCGAAATCGGCCGTCAGGCGCTTGCGCTCGATCGCACGTTCGCGGGGCTGGTGGCAAAGGGCATCGGCCTCTGGTTCGGCGCGCAGACGTTCATCAACATGGGCGTGAACCTCGGCCTCTTGCCGACCAAGGGCCTCACCTTGCCGCTCGTGAGCTACGGCGGCTCGGGCATCGTGCTGAACTGCATCGCGCTCGCCATTCTGATGCGCGTCGATTACGAGAACCGGGTGCTGATGCGCGGAGGCAAGGTATGACCGCGACGCCGCAACGCACGCTGATGGTGATGGCCGGCGGTACCGGAGGGCATGTGTTCCCCGGGCTCGCGGTCGCGCATCGGATGCGCGCGTGGGGGTGGCGTGTCGTGTGGCTCGGCAACCCCTCGGGCATGGAAGCCTCGCTCGTGCCGAAGCACGGCATTCCGATGGAGTACGTGCGTTTCGGGGGCGTGCGCGGCAAGGGGATGAAAACGAAGCTGATGCTGCCGTTGAACCTGCTGCGCGCGTGCCTCGAAAGCCGCCGCGCGTTGCGGCGCGTGCAGCCCGATGTCGTGCTCGGCATGGGCGGCTACATCACGTTCCCGGCGGGTGTGATGACGGCGCTCACCGGGCGCCCGCTCGTGCTGCATGAGCAGAACTCCGTCGCCGGGCTCGCGAACAAGGTGCTCTCGAAGCTCGCGCGGCGTGTGCTCGTGGCGTTCCCCGGGACGCTGCCAAGTGCCGAATGGACGGGCAACCCGCTGCGCGACGAGATCACGCACGCCGCCCATCCCGCGCAACGCTATGCGGGTCGCAGCGGGGCGCTCAATGTGCTCGTCGTCGGCGGCAGTCTTGGCGCCGCGGCGTTGAACGAGGTCGTGCCGCGCGCGCTTGCGAAGCTTGCGCCCGAGGAGCGCCCGCGCATCGTGCATCAGGCCGGCGCAAAGCACATCGACGCGCTGCGCGCAAACTACGCGGCCGCGGGTTTCGAGCCGGGCGAGCACGTGCAGCTCGTGCCGTTCATCGACGACATGGCGACGGCCTATGCCGACGCGGATCTCGTCATCTGCCGCTCGGGCGCGATGACGATCGCGGAAGTGGCCGCGGTCGGCGTGGCTGCGCTATTCGTGCCGTTTCCACACGCGGTCGATAACCATCAAACCACCAACGCCGAGTTCTTGGCGCAGAAGGGCGGAGCCGTCGTGGTTCAGCAGCGCGACTTGTCGCCGGACAAGCTCGCGGATTGGCTGCGCAGCCAAACGCGTGCGTCGCTCGCCGAGATGGCTGAGCGCGCCAGAGCGCTCGCGAAGCCGGATGCCACCGATCGCGTCGCGCAGGTGTGCGCGGCCGTCGCGCTCGCGCGCGAGGAAGGAAAGCAATGAAACACATCGTCAAACATATTCACTTCGTCGGCATCGGCGGCGCCGGCATGAGCGGCATTGCCGAGGTTCTCGCGAACCTCGGCTACCGCGTGAGCGGCTCCGATCTCGCGATGAGCGCCGCCACCGACCGCCTGACATCGCTCGGCGCGCAGATCGCCATCGGCCACGACGCGGCCAACATCGAAGGCGCCGATGCGGTCGTCGTGTCGACGGCTGTGCGCAGCGACAACCCGGAAGTGCTCGCCGCGCGCCGTCTGCGCATTCCGATCGTGCCGCGCGCGGTGATGCTCGCCGAGCTCATGCGCTTGAAGCAGGGCATCGCGATCGCCGGCACGCACGGCAAGACCACCACGACGAGCCTTGTCGCGAGCGTGCTCGCCGCAGGCGGGCTCGATCCCACCTTCGTCATTGGCGGCCGGCTGACTAGCGCGGGTGCCAACGCGCGGCTCGGCACGGGCGACTTCATCGTCGCGGAAGCCGACGAGTCGGACGCGTCGTTCCTCAACCTGCTGCCCGTGATCGAAGTCATCACGAACATCGACGCCGATCACATGGACACCTATGGCCATGATTTCGCGCGGCTCAAGCAGGCGTTCATCGAGTTCACGCACCGCTTGCCGTTCTATGGCATCGCCGTGCTGTGCGTGGACGACCCGAACGTGCGCGAGATCCTCCCGTTCGTCTCCAAGCCGATCATTCGCTACGGCTTCGCGGCCGATGCGCAGGTGCGCGCCGTCAACGTGGTTGCGCGCGAGGGCAACATGCACTTCACCGCGATGCGCGAGGATGCCCCGCCGCTCGACATCACCCTGAACATGCCCGGCACGCACAACGTGCAAAACGCGCTGGCTGCGATCGCGATTGCGACTGAACTCGAGGTGCCGGATGCCGATATCCAGCGTGCGCTCGCCGATTTCCACGGCGTCGGGCGGCGCTTTCAGCGCTACGGAGAGGTGCGCGCGGACGCAGGCGGTCATTACGCGCTGATCGACGACTACGGTCATCACCCCGTCGAAATGGCGGCGACGATCGCGGCCGCTCGCGGCGCATTTCCGGGCAAGCGGCTCGTGCTCGCGTTCCAGCCGCATCGCTACACGCGCACGCGCGATTGCTTCGAAGACTTCGTCAACGTGCTCTCGAGCGTCGATGCGCTTGTGCTGACGGAGGTGTATGCGGCGGGCGAGGCGCCGATCGTCGCCGCGGACGGGCGGGCGCTCGCGAGGGCGATCCGCGTTGCGGGCAAGGTTGAGCCGGTGTTCGTCGAGGCGATCGACGAAGTGCCGCAGGCGCTGTCGACGCTCGTGCGCGACGGCGACATTGTGATCACGATGGGCGCGGGTTCGATCGGCACGGTGCCGGCCCGGCTCGCTGGAAAACTCGAAGGTGTGAAATGAGCAGCATCGATCCGAAACGTTTCGGTAAGGTAGCCGTGCTGCTCGGCGGGGAATCCGCCGAGCGCGAGGTCTCGTTGAATTCGGGGCGGCTCGTCCTGCAAGGGCTCATCGACGCGGGCGTCGATGCGCATCCGTTCGACCCGTCCGAGCGTCCGCTTTCGGCGCTCAAGGAAGAAGGCTTCGTGCGCGCTTTCAACGCGCTGCATGGCGGCTACGGCGAAAACGGCCAGATTCAGGGCGCGCTCGATTTTTACGGTATCCGCTACACGGGCAGCGGGGTGCTCGGCTCGGCGCTCGGTCTCGACAAGTTCCGCACGAAGCTCGTCTGGCAGCAGACGGGCGTGCCCACACCGCCGTTCGAAACCGTGCTGCGAGGTGACGATTACACGACGCGTGCGAGCGAAATCGTAGCGAAGCTCGGCCTGCCGCTTTTCGTGAAGCCGGCGAGCGAAGGCTCGAGCGTCGCGGTGATGAAAGTGAAGCACACCGATGCGCTGCCTGCCGCGCTGGAAGAGGCGGCGAAATTCGACAAGATCGTCGTCGTCGAGAAGAGCATCGAAGGGGGCGGCGAGTACACGGCATGCATCGCCGGGGACCTCGAGCTCCCGATCATTCGCATCGTGCCCGCCGGTGAGTTTTACGACTACCACGCGAAGTACGTCGCCAACGACACCCAGTATCTGATTCCGTGCGGTCTCAGTGCGGAGCGGGAAGCGAGCTTGAAGACGCTGTCGCGCCGTGCGTTCGACGTGCTGGGCTGCACCGACTGGGGCCGCGCCGACTTCATGCTCGATGCCGAGGGCAACCCGTACTTCCTCGAGGTGAACACGGCCCCGGGCATGACCGATCACTCGCTGCCGCCGAAAGCGGCGCGCGCAGTCGGCATCAGCTATTCGGAACTCGTCGTCGCCGTGTTGGCGCTCACTTTGAAGGACTGAGACAAGACAGGCCATGTGGAACAACGTTCGCCAGCTCAACTTCGCGGCCAGCGCGCTTTATGCGTTGCTGGCGCTCGCGCTGCTGGCGGCGGGCGGGTACTGGCTCACACAACGGCCTGCGTTCGCGCTGCGCATCATCCGCATCGACGGCGGTACCGAGCACATCAACGCGCCGACGGTGCG
>DASZGN010000256.1:0-6822 GCA_035938775.1 Trinickia sp. | reverse complement strand
CCGCCGAGACGCCGCGTGACACTGCCCGCGATCCACGCGACGAAGCTGTTCCAGACGGTGCTCATCGCCACGAACACCACACCGAGCGAGAGGAATGCCAGCGTCTTGTGATCGCTGCCGGCCGCGACGAACTGCGGAAAGAACGAGACGAAGAAGAGCACCACCTTCGGATTGAGCACGTTGGTCCAGAAGCCCTGCAAAAAGAGTTGCTTCAAGGGCTTGGGCGTTCCGGGCGCACGCGCGTCGACGCTTGCGGCCGCCTTGTCGGGCGAGGCGAAGATGAGCCGCACGCCAAGATAGATCAGATAAATCGCGCCCACGAACTTGATGACGGTGAACGCCGCGGACGACGCGGCGAGGAGTGCCGTCAGCCCGAATGCGCAGGCCAGCGTATGCACGCAGCAGCCCGCCGAGATGCCGAGCGCCGACGTCAGGCCCGCGCCCCGCCCCTGCGCGACGCTGCGCCCCACGATGTAGGCGGTGTCCGGCCCGGGGGTGACGTTCAACAGGAAGACGGCCGCGACAAAAAGCGGGAAATGCGTGATGCCGAACATGTTCGGTTTGCTCCTCGAACTTGCGATGACGAGGTCACCGCAGACCGGATAAACAAGAATGAGCGAATCTGATGCCCGCAAGCGTTTGCCGAATCGGGCAAACGCTTGCGGATGTCTACCAATGCATTGCCTATTGCGGCTCGGGCACGGTGAAGCGCTGCCCCGCGGCCAACGGGGCGCCGGTCAGGAACTCGCGCGCCGGCAAGCGCTTGCCGCCCGGCTTTTGCAACTGCGACAAACGCAGCGCGCCCTCGCCGCAAGCAACCACGACGCCGTGCGTCGACACATCGACGATCGCACCGGGTTCGGCGCCGGGTGGCGCGCCGTCGACGGGTTCGGCCGCCCAGATCTTCAGCGCGGTGCCGTCGTCGAGCGTCGCCAGCGCGCCGGGAAACGGATCGAACGCGCGAATCTGCCTCGCGAGCGCTGTCGCCGGACGGCGCCAGTCGAGCGCCGCTTCATGCTTGCCGATCTTTTCCGCGTAAGTGGCGCCTTGCTCGGGCTGGGGGGTTGCGGCGAGCGCGCCGTCGCGCTCGAGTGCCTCGAGTGCCTCGACGGCGAGCCGCGCGCCAACCTCGGCGAGCTTGTCGTGCAGCGTGGCGGTCGTGTCGTGCGGCTCGATGGCCACGCGCGCGTCGTTCAGCATCGCACCGGTATCGAGCCCGGCGTCCATCTGCATGAGCGTGATGCCCGTTTCGGCATCGCCCGCTTCAAGCGCACGATGGATTGGCGCCGCGCCGCGCCAGCGGGGCAGCAGTGAAGCATGAATGTTGATGCAGCCGTGCGCGGGAATGTCGAGCACTTCCTGCGGCAGCAGCAGGCCGTAGGCCGCAACCACCATGACGTCGTGCGGCGTGGCGCGCAACTGATCGATGGCGGCGGCCGCCTCGGCCGGATACTTGCCCGTGCGGCGCAGCGACGGTGGCTGCGCCACCGGCAGCCCATGCTCGAGCGCGTAGCGCTTCACGGGGCTCGCCTGCAGCTTCATACCGCGACCTGCGGGGCGGTCGGGCTGCGTCAGCACGAGCGGAACGGGAAAGCCCGCCGCATGAATCGCGGCGAGCGCCGCCGCGGCAAATTCAGGCGTGCCGGCAAAGACGACGCGCAGCTTATGGGTCATGAGTGGAACGTTCTTGGCGGGCGGAGGCACGCATCACATCGCGTGCGCGAGCTTCTTCAGCCTGGTTTTGATACGCGTCTGCTTGAGCGGTGAGAGATACTCGACAAAGACGCGCCCCATCAAATGATCCATTTCGTGCTGGATGCAAACGGCAAGGAGCCCCTCGCAATCGATCTCGAACTTCTCGCCGCGCTCGTTGAGCGCACGCACGCGCACTTTCTCGGCGCGCTCGACGCTGTCGTAGATGCCGGGCACCGAGAGACAGCCCTCTTCCGCCACCTTGCGCTCGTCGCTCGACCAGACGATTTCCGGGTTGATGAAGGCACGCAGTTGATCGTGCGTGTCTGACACGTCGATGACGATGACGCGCTCGTGCACATCCACCTGTGTGGCCGCAAGGCCGACGCCGGGCGCGGCGTACATCGTTTCCGCCATGTCGGCGACGAGCTTGCGGATGCGGTCGTCGACCACCTCGACGGGCTTGGCGATCTTGTGCAGGCGCTTGTCGGGGTAATTGAGAATGCTCAGTAAGGCCATGGTGTGAATGTCGTCGGGGGCGCTTTGCGGCAGGTGAAGCTGCCGTGTCGCGCGTGGTGCGTTGCCAGTTGCCAGTTGCTCGATAGGCCGTTTGGCCGACTTGCGCGGCTTTCACCGCATGCCGAAGATACGTCAGACGATGCGCCTGAGGGCCCCGGGCGCTCAAAGCGCGGGACCCGTTTGCGCAAAGCTGGAGATCATTTCGAATGGTGAAAATTTTATCATGGCACCCGCCTGTGCGCAGGCCGTGGCCTGGCGACGGCTTGCCATGCACGCGCTGCCAATGAGCGATGACGAGCTGGCCGGCTGGCTCGCGCTCGCGTGTGCCCGAGGGCTTGGCGCTGCCGCGCTGCGCACGCTGCTCGCGGCCTTCGGCACGCCCCAGATGCTGCGCGCGCAACCGTTCGGCGCGCTCGCGGAACTGGCGGGGAACGCAGCCGCGCGGGCCGTGCTGACTGAGCCCGAGGCCGGGTTCGAACAGTACGTCGCCGAAGCGGCGGCCTGGCGGGCGCAGCCAGGCAACCAGGTCGTCACCTTGTGCGATCCGGCCTACCCGCCGGCCCTGCTGACGACGCACGATCCGCCGCCGCTGCTCTACGTGAAAGGGCGGCTCGAGCTGCTCCATGCACCGGGCATTGCAATTGTCGGCAGTCGCAATGCAACACCGCAGGGACTCGAAGATGCCGCCCGCTTCGCGCGGGCGCTGGCCGAGGCCGGGCTCTCGATCGTCTCGGGCCTGGCACTCGGCATCGACGCAGCGGCGCACCGCGGCGCGCTGGACGCGGCCGGCGGCGGCACGGTCGCGGTGATCGGCACGGGTGCGGATATCGTCTATCCGGCCAAACATCGCCCGCTCGCGCACGAGATCGCGGCGCGCGGGGTTATCGTCTCGGAATGGCCACTCGGCACGCCGGCGCGGCCTTCGCACTTTCCTCAGCGCAATCGGCTGATCGCCGGTCTGACCAAGGGGGTGCTCGTGGTGGAGGCGGCGCCTCGCTCCGGCTCGCTCATCACTGCCCGGCTCGCCAACGAGATGGGGCGCGATGTGTTCGCGCTGCCCGGTTCGATTCACGCGCCGCTCTCGCACGGCTGCCATCAGCTGATCAAAGAGGGCGCAAAGCTCACCGAGACACCCGATGACATCTTCGAAGAGTTAGGCATCGCTTTGGCCGCACCGGGCGCGGCGGCCGCATCCGAGTGCGCCCAGCTGCCCCTCACCGGGGCGGGGCAGACGGTGAGTGCGCGTGCCGCGCGTTTGCTCGATGCGCTCGGGCACGCGCCGGCGACCCTTGAAATCCTCGCCGCCCGGACCGAAATCGATGGCACGGCGCTCCAAAGCGCACTGCTGGAGCTCGAGTTGGCAGGGCACTTGAGCGTGCTGCCGGGCGGGCGCTTTGCCCGCATCGCAAGGCACTCGGGCTAAAGCGCCGGAATATTCGGCGTGCTACATTCACTCGGAACTAATATCTCGAAACACGCAAGGAACAGATAATGCCCGCGCTGAACCTCGATACCGATTCCGACCGGATCGCCGAGCGCGTCAACGACAGCGATACGCTACTCGTCGCATGCCTGTGCGCTCAATGGTGCGGAACGTGCCGCGACTACCGCGCCGGATTCGACCGTCTCGCCGACGCGCATCCCGACGTCTGCTTCGTCTGGATCGACATCGAAACGCACGCGGACCGCTTTGACGACCTCGACGTCGAGAACTTCCCGACACTTTTGATCGAGGACGGCGTCACGACGCGCTTTTTCGGCACGGTGCTGCCGCATGTGTCGATCGCGGAGCGCTTGCTGTCGCAGCTCACTGCGCTGCCCCAAGCCGTCGGCGCCCCGAAAGTACGACCCGCGCTGGTAGTCTGACCCTTTTTCGGCTTCATGCCTGGCGCTTGCCTGTTGACGCCGCCTTCGCGGTGCAAGGCACGCACGGCGGCGCATTGCGAGCCGAAAGCATCGGCAGGGCGCCGCGGCCCCAGACTTTTTCCGACGAACGGACGCCGCGCCCATCCCGTGTGCTATAAAGCGGTCGTTAAAGGAAACATAATTAGGGGTTTTGACCCCGACAACCACCACATCCTGTCATGTCCAAAGCACTGATCATTGCGGAGAAGCCTTCTGTCGCGAACGACATTGCGCGCGCGCTCGGCGGCTTCGCCAAACATGACGAGTATTACGAGAACGACGATTACGTGTTGTCCTCGGCGGTTGGCCATTTGCTCGAGATTGCCGCGCCAGAAGAATATGAAGTGAAGCGCGGCAAGTGGAGCTTTGCGCACCTGCCTGTCATCCCGCCCCATTTCGATCTGAACCCGATTGCCAAGAGCGAATCGCGGCTCAAGGTGCTGACGAAGCTGATCAAGCGCAAGGATGTCGAGCGCCTCATCAACGCCTGCGACGCGGGGCGCGAGGGCGAGCTGATTTTCCGCCTGATCGCGCAGCACTCGAACGTGAAAAAGCCGGTCCAGCGGCTGTGGCTGCAGTCGATGACGCCGGCCGCGATCCGCGACGGCTTCGCGCATTTGCGCAGCGACACCGAGATGCAGCCGCTCGCCGACGCCGCGCGCTGCCGCTCGGAGGCCGACTGGCTGGTCGGCATCAACGGCACGCGCGCCATGACCGCCTTCAACAGCAAGGGCGGCGGCTTTTTCCTGACGACGGTCGGGCGCGTGCAAACGCCGACGCTTTCGATCGTCGTCGAGCGCGAAGAGAAGATCCGCAATTTCGTGCCGCGCGATTATTGGGAAGTGCGCGCGGAGTTCGTCTGCGCGAGCGGCTTTTTCGAGGGCCGCTGGTTCGACCCGAAGTTCAAGCGTGACGAATTCGATCCGGAAAAGCGCGACTCGCGCCTCTGGAGTCTGGCCGCGGCCGAGACGGTCGTTGCTGCCTGCCGCGACAAGGTTGGCACCGTTAGCGAAGAGTCGAAGCCGTCGACGCAGCTTTCGCCGCTTCTGTTCGACCTGACGAGCTTGCAGCGCGAGGCGAACAGCCGCTTCGGCTTTTCGGCAAAGAACACGCTCGGGCTTGCGCAGGCGCTGTATGAAAAGCACAAGGTACTCACGTATCCGCGTACCGACGCGCGCGCGCTGCCGGAAGACTATCTCGGCACCGTCGCGAGCACGCTCGAGATGCTCAAGGAGAGCAACAACTACCTTCCGTTCGCGAAGCAGGTGCTCGACAAGGGCTGGGTGAAGCCGAACAAGCGCATCTTCGACAATTCGAAGATCAGCGACCACTTCGCGATCATTCCGACGCTGCAAGCGCCGAAATCGCTGTCGGAACCGGAGCAAAAGCTCTATGACCTCGTCGTCAAGCGTTTTCTCGCGGTGTTCTTCCCCGCAGCCGAATATCGCCTGACGACGCGCATTACCGAAGTCGCCGGCCATCACTTCAAGACCGAGGGCAAGGTGCTCGTCGAGCCGGGCTGGCTGCAGGTGTACGGCCGCGAGTCGAGTGGCGAAGACGCGAACCTCGTGCCGGTGCAAAAGGACGAGAAGGTCAAGACCGACAAGATCGCGGCACATGGGCTGACGACGAAGCCGCCCGCGCGCTACAACGAAGCGACGCTGCTCTCGGCGATGGAAGGCGCGGGCAAGCTCGTCGAGGACGACGAGTTGCGCGAAGCGATGGCGGCGAAGGGTCTTGGCACACCCGCGACGCGAGCCGCGATCATCGAAGGTCTCCTCGGCGAAAAGTACCTCGTGCGCGAGGCGCGCGACCTGATCCCGACCGCGAAGGCGTTCCAGCTGATGACGCTGTTGCGCGGCCTCGGCGTCAAGGAGCTGACGGCGCCGGAGCTGACGGGCGAATGGGAGCACAAGCTCGCGCAGATGGAGCGCGGCAAGCTCCCGCGCGACGCGTTCATGCAGGAAATCGCCCGCATGACGCAGACGATCGTCAAGCGAGCGAAGGAGTACGACTCCGACACGATCCCGGGCGATTACGCAACGCTCACCACGCCCTGTCCGAATTGCGGCGGGCAGGTGAAAGAGAACTATCGGCGCATCGCTTGCACGCAATGCGACTTCTCGATTTCGAAGATCCCGGGCAGCCGGCAGTTCGAGATCGAAGAAGTCGAGACGCTGCTCGCGAAGAAGGAAATCGGTCCGCTATCGGGTTTTCGCAGCAAGATGGGCCGGCCGTTCTCGGCCATCCTGAAGCTGTCGTTCGACGACGAGACGAAGAACTACAAGCTCGAATTCGACTTCGGACAAGATCAGGGCGGCGACGACGGCGTGGTGCCGGACTTCTCCGAACAGGAACCGGTGGGCGCGTGCCCGAAGTGCCGTGCGCGCGTGTTCGAGCACGGCATGAGCTACGTCTGCGAAAACTCGGTGGCCAACCCGAAGACGTGCGACTTCCGCTCGGGCAAGGTGATCCTGCAGCAGGAGATTGCGCGCGAGCAAATGGCGAAGCTGCTCGACGCGGGCCGCACCGATTTGCTGACCGGCTTCAAGTCGTCGCGCACAGGGCGCAACTTCAAGGCGTATCTCGTCAAGCAAAGCGACGGCAAGATCGGCTTCGAATTCGAGAAGAAGGAGCCATCGGCGAAGAGCGCGGCCGCGGCGAAATCCGCGGCGCGAGCGGCGTCGGCAGACAGCGGCGAAAGCG
>DASZGN010000255.1:0-8513 GCA_035938775.1 Trinickia sp. | reverse complement strand
GGTCCATCCGGCTGCGCTCGCCCACCCGGAGCCGAGGACGGCGCTCGTGCTCGGCGGCGGCGACGGCGGCGCCGCCCGGCAGTTGCTCATGCATCCGAGCATCGAGCGCGTGGTGATCGCGGAGCTCGATGAAGCGGTGGTCGGCATGGCGCGCCGGCACCTCGCCGAGGTGCATGGCGGCGCGCTCGACGACGCGCGCGTCGAGCTCGTGATCGGCGATGCCGCGCGCTTCGTTGCGACGACGAGCGAGCGGTTCGACCTCGTCGTATTCGATCTGACGCCGCCCGATTCGCCAGCCGCCGAGCTTTACACAACGGCGTTCTACGCGCGCCTGAAGGCCGCGATGATGCCGCGCGCGGCATTGTCGATGCACCTCGGCTCGCCGCATTTTCACGCCGAGCGCGTCGCGAGCCTGCTCGGCGGGCTGCGTTCGAGCTTCGCGTTTGTCGACGTGATGTCGGCGTTCGTGCCGCTTTACGGATCGCAGTGGCTCATGGCGCTCGCGAGCGACACGCTCGATGCGGCCTCGCTTTTCAAGCACGACATCGAGGAGCGTCTCGCCGCGCGCCGCATCGATTGCTTGCGGTACTATGGCGCCGCGCTGCATCCGGCGCTCTTTACCCTGTCGCATGCGGTGCGCGATAAGCTTCGATAACCGTTGATTGGCTCTGCCGGCAGGTGCACGATCGGCGCGGTGCCGGCGGGCCGGGCTTCGACATGCGGCCGCGCTAGTGTTGTCCGGGCCTTCTTGCGCACGCCGCATCGCATCGATCACTTGAATCCGCTGCCCCATGCCCCGTTTTTTTGTCGACGCGTCCTATCAATCCGGCGACCTTCTCGCGCTCCCCGATGAAGTTGCCCGCCACGTTCACGTGTTGCGGCTGCAAGCCGGCGACGCGCTCACCCTCTTCAACGGCCGGGGCGGCGAGTACGACGCGCAGCTCATCGAACTGGGCCGCCGCAGCGCGCTCGTCAGGATCGGCGAGTTCCACGCCATCGAGGCGGAGCCGCCCTATCGGATTACGCTCGCGCAAGGCATCGCCGGCGGCGACAAAATGGATTGGCTGATCGAAAAAGCCGTCGAGCTGGGCGCTTCGGCGTTCGTGCCGCTCGCCACGGAGCGTGGCGTGGTGCGCTTATCGGGCGAGCGCGCCGCGCGCAGGCAAGCGCACTGGCAGGCGCTCGTCCAGGCGGCGTGCGAACAGTGCGGGCGTAACCGCGTGCCGGCCGTCGCCGCGCCGCAGGGACTGGCCGTTTGGCTCGATGCGTTGCCCGCCGCGGCCGCTGACGGAGCGCTGAGGCTCATGCTGTCGCCGCGCGCGCGCCATTCATTCGACGCGCTTCCTCTCGATGCGCCCCGCGGCGAGATCACGCTGCTCATCGGACCGGAAGGCGGGCTCTCCCCCGACGAGGAAGATGCGGCGGCCGCGCGTGGTTTCGTGCCGCTTGCCCTCGGACCGCGTGTGTTGCGCACTGAAACCGCCGGGGTCGCGGTGCTCGCCGCGCTAGCGGCCCGTTGGGGTGGATGGTAAGCGCCCATCCCGCCCATAGCGGGAGAAGGGTCGCAGCAGGGGTCGCAGCAGCGTGCGACTAACCGAAACCACAAACAAAAAGGCGGAGATTTCGTCTCCGCCCTTCGATCAGTCTCGCCCAGCCTGGACACCCATCAACAATCATCCCTGAGGGAGAGGTCAAGCACATTCCTCGGTTGCCCATCGCGGCACAAAGCGCCGCCAAGGCGTCTCGCTCAGGCGAACGAGTAGAACACGCGAAACGCGACCTTACGCTCCGCCCAGAACTCCGCGGCTTCGCGGAATACGTCGAGCAGCGTCTCGCGGCCTTCCTTGTCGAACTTTTGCGCGATCGGCAACGCTTCGAGCACGATCACGAAGCCCGGCTGCGGGCCCGCCTTGTGCACGAGATCGGTCAGGCAGTCATAGAGCGCGTCGTAGTTCTTGCCGAAGTGCTTCGGAAACAAGAACGACGTGGCGATCGTCTCGAGCACTTCCTGCTTCGAATTCGCGGTGCCGCAATACGCATAGAGGAAATGATGGCCGAGCCGGAGCGCCTCATCGGCGAGATCCTGCACGCGGAACGCGCGGATCGACTGCACGATGTTCGATCGCACGGTCGCGAAAAGGCTCATAGGCTCCTCGTTCGATGAATGCCCGGGCCTCGCTTCCTGCCGCACGGCCTCGCCGCGCTCAGCCATGCGCATCTCCATGACGCGTTGAAAAAGATTGCCGTCGCCGGCCGCGAACAGATCCGTCGCGGCTCCGGTTTCGTGCGCGTAGATGTTGTCGCTCATGCCGCTCTTTCCCGATGTCATTCAACAATGCGTCTAAAACTGTTGTAGTGGTCGCCTGAATAGAAACAGGTGTCGATTCGCCTCAACGGGCCGCCGCAGACGATGCGACGTGCGCCCCGATTTCTCGCTCGCGGCGTGGGAACCGTGTACTCATGGTAAAACCCGCGCGGCTGCGGTGGCAGCAACCGCTCATAGTTGCCAAATACGATGCCGTCCTTGGCATACGGATATGGCCCGCCGGCCGCGATCAAGTTCAACGTGACGAGCGCTTCGCGCGGCAATTGCCCTTTGGCGATCGCGCCCGCTGCCTGATCGGTCTGCCCGGCCTGCGCATCCGGCCGCGACAGCTCGCGCGCGAGTGCGACGCCCCAAGCCGGGGAGCCGCCGACCAAGCCGGCGCCGCCCAAGCCGCCAACCGCGACGAGCACTGCAAGCGCCGCGTGACGAAGCCACTGCCAGCCCCGGTCACGCTCGCTGCTGAGTCTCATCGGCCCAAGGTTCCCGTTTTGGATCCAGAACTTAACGACCACGAAAAGTGTAAGGGTATCGCTATCGGCACCCAGAAGCAATCTTGGTCTGGAAAATGAAGGCAAATGAAGGCTTTAAGGACACGAGGTACGCCGGTTCGTACTTCGGTGCGGCAATTTCGCGCACCTGTTCACGACATTTTTATCTTGTTTACGATAAGATGTCGATGACGACGCCCGAATGCGGCGAGTCTTGCCTCCTCGTCGCTGCCTGGAGTAGTGGGATGGCAATCGGAAGTCGTCGTTTCACGCTTTTTGGGCGGTAGCTCTCTCTTTTTCGCCCTCGGCGTGCCCATTGCGGGCACGCCGTTTTTTATTGCGCTTTGCGCTTTGTTTATCAGATGGCGCATGCCGCGCCACGGGGCGCTCGCGCCACCGACCTTTTAGCGTGCCGCGTTTGCGTCGGCGACCAGCAACGCCGCCATGTTCACGATGCGGCGCACCGTCGCCGATTCGGTCAGCACGTGCACAGGCTTGGCCGCGCCGAGCAGGATCGGCCCGATCGCGATGTTGTTGCCCGCCGCCGTCTTCAACAGGTTGTACGAAATGTTGGCCGCGTCGATGTTCGGCAGCACGAGCAGGTTCGCGTCGCCTTCGAGCGTCGACTCGGGAAGCACTTCACGGCGCAGGCTCGCGTCGAGCGCGACGTCGCCATGCATCTCCCCATCCACCTGCAGCTCGGGGGCGCGCTCTTGCAAGATCGCGAGCGTGTCGCGCATCTTCTGCGCCGACGGCGCGTTGCTCGAGCCGAAATTCGAATGCGAAAGCAGCGCGACCTTCGGCACGATGCCGAAGCGGCGCACCTCGTCAGCGGCCATGATCGTGATTTCGGCAAGCTGCTCGGGGGTCGGGTCGACGTTCACATGCGTATCGACGAGGAAAATCTGCCGCCCGGGCAGCACAAGCCCATTCATCGCGGCGTACACCGTGCAGCCTTCGCGCTTGCCGATCACCTGGTTGATGAAGTGCAGATGGCGATGCGTCGTCGAAACGGTACCGCAGATCATGCCGTCAGCCTCGCCCTTTTTCACGAGCATCGAGCCGATCAGCGTGGTGCGGCGGCGCATCTCCATCTTCGCCATTTGCTGGCTGATGCCCTTTCGCGCCATCAGTTGGTAGTACGTCTGCCAGAAGTCGCGATAGCGCTCGTCGTTCTCGGGATTGACGAGGGTGAAATCGACGCCGGGCGTAAGCCGCAGCCCATAGCGCTCGATGCGGTGCTCGATGACCGCCGGCCGGCCGATGAGAATCGGCGTCGCGACCTTCTCGTCGACGACGATCTGTACCGCGCGCAGCACGCGCTCTTCCTCGCCCTCGGCGAATACGACGCGCTTCTTCTCGGGCGCCACGCTGCGCGCCTGCTGGAAGATCGGCTTCATCGTCGTGCCGCTGTGGTAGACGAACTGCTGCAGATGCTGCTTGTACGCCTCCATGTCCTCGATCGGACGCGTCGCCACGCCCGAGTCCATCGCCGCCTGCGCAACCGCCGGGGCGATCTTCACGATGAGGCGCGGGTCGAATGGCTTCGGAATCAGGTACTCGGGGCCGAAACACAGATCCAGGATGCCGTAGGCCGTGGCAACGATGTCGCTTTGCTCCTGCCGCGCGAGCTCCGCGATCGCGTTCACCGCCGCGATCTCCATTTCCCTCGTGATCGTCGTCGCGCCCGCGTCGAGTGCGCCGCGGAAGATGAACGGAAAGCACAGGACGTTGTTCACCTGGTTCGGGTAATCGGTGCGGCCCGTTGCGAGCACGGCGTCCGGGCGCACTTCGAGCGCGGCCTCGGGCAGGATCTCGGGCGTCGGGTTGGCAAGCGCGAGGATGAGCGGCTTCGCGGCCATGCCCTTCACCATCTCAGGCTTGAGCACACCGCCCGCCGAGAGCCCGAGGAAGATGTCGGCGCCGTCGATCACCTCGGCGAGCGTGCGCGCTTCGGTCGGGCGCGCGTAGCGCTCCTTGTCCGGATCCATCAGCTCCGTGCGGCCCTTGTACACCACGCCGGCCAGATCGGTCACGTAGGTGTTCTCGAGCTTGAGGCCAAGCTCGACGAGCAAATCGAGGCACGCGAGCGCCGCCGCACCCGCGCCCGACGCGACGAGCTTCACTTCCTTGATGTCCTTGCCGACCACTTTCAGGCCGTTCGTCACCGCGGCCGCGACGACGATGGCGGTGCCGTGCTGGTCGTCGTGAAAGACCGGGATCTTCATGCGCTTGCGGCACTCGCGCTCGACGATGAAGCAGTCCGGCGCCTTGATGTCCTCGAGGTTGATGCCGCCGAAGGTCGGCTCGAGCGCGGCGACCACGTCCACGAGCTTATGCGGGTCAGACTCGTTCAACTCGATGTCGAAGACGTCGATGCCGGCGAACTTCTTGAAGAGGACGGCCTTGCCCTCCATCACCGGCTTCGATGCGAGCGGCCCGATATTGCCGAGCCCGAGCACCGCGGTGCCGTTCGTCACCACCCCGACCAGGTTGCTGCGCGCCGTGAAGCGCGCCGCATTGAGCGGGTTCTCGACGATTTCCTCGCACGCGAATGCGACGCCCGGCGAATACGCGAGCGCGAGATCGCGCTGGTTGATCATCTGCTTGGTGGGCGCGATGGCGACTTTGCCCGGTACCGGGAATTCGTGATAATCGAGGGCGGCTTCGCGGAGCTTCGCTTTGGCAGTGGCGGCGGGATTCGTAGACATGAGGAAAGATTCTCAGCTTTTGAGGACGAATTAGAATATATCTGCCGATGCATTGTATCGCCATTCACCGCGTCATCCGCCACATTCTGGGCCACCCGCTTCCCTTGTTCGCCGCCTTCCGTTCATTTCGGTAACTCATTTTCGCGCTCGAGCCCATGTCGCTTTCAGAGTTTTCACTGATCGATCGCTTCTTCGCCCGCCGCGCGCGGAGAGGCGCGCCGCAAGCCATGCTCGGCATCGGCGACGATTGCGCGCTCATCGCGCCTCGCGACGGCGAGTTGCTGGCGATTTCGACGGACATGCTCGTCGAAGGGCGGCATTTCCTGCCCGAGGTTGATCCGCATGCGCTCGGTCACAAGGCGCTCGCCGTGAATTTGTCGGATCTCGCCGCAATGGGCGCGAAGCCGCGCGCCTTCACGCTCGCGCTCGCGCTCGAGACGCCCCGCGAAGCGTGGCTCGAAGCGTTCAGCGAGGGCCTCTTCGCGCTCGCCGAGCGTTTCGGCTGCGAGCTCATCGGCGGAGACACGACGCGCGGGCCGCTCAACCTGTGCCTGACCGTCTTCGGCGACGTGCCCGGAAAGGCCGCGCTGCGCCGCGATGCCGCGCGCGCGGGCGACGACGTCTGGGTGTCGGGCACGCTCGGCGATGCGCGCGCCGGGCTCGGCATCCTGCGCGGCGAGTGGCCCGCCGGCGTGTTCGACGAGCCCGATGCCGCGGCGCTGTGCCACGCGCTCGAGCGCCCCGAGCCGCGCGTCGCGCTCGGGCTGGCGCTTCGGGGGCTTGCGCACGCCGCGCTCGATATCTCCGACGGCCTCGCCGGCGATCTCATGCATATCCTCGAGCGCTCGCGCGTCCATGCTCAAATCGATGTCGATGCGGTGCCGCGTTCGAGCGCGCTCGTGAAGCTTCCCCGCGACGCGCAGTTGCGCTGCGCGCTCACCGGCGGCGACGATTACGAGCTTTGCTTCACGGCCCCGCCGAGCGCGCGCGAAGCGATTGCACAAGCGGGCGCGAGCGCGGGCGTCGCCGTTACGCGCATCGGTACAATAAGCGCCTTGCGCCATCCGGCGGACGACCCGGCGATTGCGTGGCACGATGCGTCGCGCACACCGTTATCCCTCACGTTGCACGGTTTCGATCACTTCGATGCACACTGACCCCACGCTGGACGGCGACGGCGCGCAGCAGATGCCGCGCGCCCCGAGGCCGCGGCGCGCGAGCGCGCGCTTCATGCTGTCCCATCCGCTTCATCTGATTTCGCTCGGCTTCGGCAGCGGGCTTTCGCCCATCATGCCGGGCACCGTCGGCACGCTGTTCGCGTGGGGCTCCTTTGCCGCGCTCGCGGGCCGCCTGACCGTTGTTGAGTGGGCCATGCTGATCGCCGTGGGCTTTATCGCCGGCATCTTCATCACCGGCTTCACGGCGGCAAAGCTCGGCATGGACGACCCCTCCCCCGTCGTCTGGGACGAGATCGTCGCGTTCTGGCTCGTGCTGCTTTTCGTCACGCCGGAAACGTTCACGGGCCAGCTTTGGGCGTTCGTCGTCTTTCGCTTCTTCGATATGGTCAAGCCGCCGCCGATCCGCTACTTCGACCGGCACGTGAAAGGCGGCTTCGGCATCATGCTCGACGATCTCATCGCGGCGTTCTTCACGCTGCTCGTGATCGCGCTGTGGCGCATGACCGTCTGACCTTCAATCCCGTTTTCTTCCGTCTCACCGTTTCAGTCGGAACTGAGCCACCATGCCAACCGATTCCGTTGTTCATCAACTGGCCGTGCGCGCCGGCAACAAGCTGCGCGACACGCGTCTTACGCTCACCACCGCCGAATCGTGCACGGGCGGCATGGTCGCCACCGCGATCACCGACATCTCCGGCAGCAGCGGCTGGTTCGACCGTGGCTTCGTCACGTATTCGGATCAGGCAAAGACCGAGATGATCGGCGTGCCCGCCGAGCTCATTGCGCAGCATGGCGCCGTCAGCGAACCCGTCGCGCGGGCCATGGCCGAAGGCGCGCTGCGCAATAGCCGCGCGCAGGTCTCGCTCGCGATCACCGGCATCGCGGGCCCGGGCGGGGGTACGGAGAAGAAGCCCGTCGGCATGGTGTCGTTCGCCTGGAGCAACCGGCTTCATACGTCGGTCGAAACGCTCGTCTTCAGGGGCGATCGCGAGCAGGTTCGCGTGCAGGCCGCCGCACATGCGCTGCGCGGCCTCATCACGCTCATCGAGGACAACGAGCAGTAAATGCCGCCGCCCGCCGCCGCCCGCCGTTGTAGCGCGGGCGTTGGCGCTCAGCGGTACGCGTTGATGCTGTCGCGCGTTTGCTCGGCCGCGCGCGCGGCCGCTTGCGCGAAGTCCTCGCCCTTGCCCGCGTAGAGAATGGCGCGCGACGAGTTGATCATCATCCCGGTGCCCGCCGCCGTGCGGCCCGCACGTACGGTCGCCTCGACGTCGCCGCCTTGCGCGCCGATGCCGGGAATCAAAAGCGGCATGTCGCCGACGATGCCGCGCACCGCCTCGATTTCCTTCGGAAACGTCGCGCCGACCACGAGCGCAAGCTCGCCGCTCGCATTCCACTTGTCGGCGGCAAGACGCGCCACTTTGCTATAGAGCGGCTCGCCGCCCACATCGAGGAACTGCAGATCGGAGCCGCCCGCGTTGGACGTGCGGCACAGCACGATCACGCCCTTGCCCGCATGCGCGAGATACGGCTCGATCGAATCGAAGCCCATGTATGGATTGACCGTCACCGCGTCGGCGCGATAGCGCTCGAACGCCTCGCGCGCGTACTGCTCGGCCGTGCTGCCGATGTCGCCGCGCTTGGCATCGAGGATCACCGGCAGGCCCGGATGCCTTTCATGGATGTGCGCGATCAGCGCCTCGAGCTGGTCTTCGGCGCGGTGTGCGGCGAAATAGGCGATCTGCGGCTTGAAGGCGCTCGCATAGGTCGCGGTGGCATCGACGATCGCACGGCAGAAATCGAAGATCGC
>DASZGN010000254.1:0-1615 GCA_035938775.1 Trinickia sp. | reverse complement strand
CGTAAGCGACACCAGCGCGCCTTCCACCTGCGGCAGTTGCGTGATCTGCCAGTTGCCTTTCGCATCAGGCATGACGCGCACGATCGAGCCCGCGCGGATGTGCTGCGCCGGCGTGGCGCGCGCACCAAGTGCCGTGGCCGCGAAACGCAGGCCCTCGCCCGCTACTTTGGCTGTACCGCCATCGACGAACTGCACGCTCACCTGCGTCGGGCTCGCGGCCGTCACGACGCCCGCAACCAGCTCACCGGTGTCGGGATGGCCGGCGAGCGCATCGTCGATCGCTTGATCGCGCTCGTCGTTGTCGGCGGGCAGCTCGACAAAACCCTCGGGCCCGCGATAGCCGTGACGCCGCTCGTAATCCATCACGCCTTTGCGCACCGCGCGATAGGCGGCGTCCTGATCGGCGGAATCGATCGTCGTGACGACAGACAGGCCGCGCGTGTAGGTTTCGTCCTTGTACTGCGCATACATCAACTGCCGCACCATTTCGGCGACGTACTCGGCATGCACGCTGTACTCGTTGCCCGCCGCTTTCGTATGAATCTCTTCCTTCACGGCCTGGTCGTACTGCGCCTGTGTGATGTAGCGCAAATCGAGCATGCGCTTCAGGATGTACTCTTGGCGAATCTTCGCGCGCTTCGGATTGACGACCGGGTTGTAAGCGGACGGCGCCTTCGGCAGCCCCGCAAGCATCGCCGCCTGCGCGAGCGTGATGTCCTTCAGGTCCTTGCCGAAATACACGCGCGCCGCCGCGGCGAAACCGTACGCACGCTCGCCCAGATAGATCTGGTTCATGTAGAGCTCGAGGATCTGATCCTTCGAAAGCGCACGCTCGATCTTGTAGGCAAGCATCATTTCGTAGATCTTGCGCGTGTAGGTCTTCTCGCTCGACAGGAAGAAGTTGCGCGCGACCTGCATCGTGATCGTGCTCGCGCCCTGTGCGGCACCGCCGTGCAGTACGTCGTTCGATCCCGCGCGCAGGATGCCTACGAAGTCCACGCCGCCATGCTCGTAAAAGCGGTAATCCTCGATGGCGAGCACCGCTTTTTTCATCACCTCAGGGATATCGTTGAACCGCACGAGGCTGCGCCGCTCTTCGCCGAACTCGCCGATCAGCACGTGATCGGCCGTATAGACGCGCAGGGGCACCTTCGGGCGATAGTCGGTGAGCGCTTCGAGCGATGGCAGCTGCGGCGCCATCACGATCAGCGCATAGCCGACGATCAGCGCGCCGATGACGGCGAGCGTCGCGACAAGTCCCGCGAATGTCAGCGCAAGCCGGCCTCCGAGCGAGGCCCGGCGGTGTTCAGGCTGATGTCGGGGAGAATTTTGTTCGTCGGCGGGAGGCTCGGAAGACGGCTGTCGTTTGATGATAGGCATGACGGCATGATCGGCGCGGTACCCGGCACCTGGTCGCGCTCGCGAACTTCGCGGCGCTGGTGGGCTTATGTCGTAATCGTAATGTCGGTCGCCTTAAGGCGGCATAACCCGCCTCGCGACGCAACTGCGCATTTTAATGAAATCGCTTCCGGGGCAAGGATATTTTTTTGTAAGAAAGTGCATGAATCGTGCCTGGCGCCCAGCTTTCTGCCCACTTATCAACAAAAAATGTTGA
>DASZGN010000253.1:0-6483 GCA_035938775.1 Trinickia sp. | reverse complement strand
GGACAGCGTGTCGCGGTCCAAATGCTCGAGCGCGCGGCGCACTTGCGTGCCATAAAGCCGCCCGGCGCGCGTGAGCACGACGCGCTGCTTGGCTCTCACGAAAAGCCGTACGCCCAGATTCGATTCGAGCGTCGCGATCTGGCGCGAGACGGCGCTCTCGGTCAGGGAAAGCTCGCGCGCCGCGTGCGTGAAGCTCTCGTGCCGCGCCGCCGCTTCGAAGGCGAGCAACGCGCCCATGTTGGGAGTCCTGAACTTGCGCATGGTTATTCCAAAAAATCATCAACCAGTAACTTTATCTCGCTTTACGCGCTGCGCGGCAATTCGAATAATGCGGCTCGCGTGAGGCCGGCAAGTCAAAGCAAATCGCGGCGTCCAATCGATGTGCCGGCGAACGAACCCCAGCGCGTCACGCTCGGCCGCATTCCCATGAAGTGACAGAAGAGAAGTGAGAGAAGTGACAGAAATGAGAAGAGCAATGCGCAATTCGAATGTCGAACGTCTGCTGTTGAAGCTGCTTTGCCCCGCGAGAACGGACGCGCTCTTTGTGACGTTGAAAATGCCGACGCTGCTGGCCGACTGGGAAGAGGGCACGGTGACGCGCGCGGAGCTTGCGCAGGCGATGAACATGGTCCTCTTCGAAGACCTGCTCGAGCGCTCGCCGAACGGCCGCACGTACACGAACGAGGTAATCGCGAACGGCGGCTCCGTGTGCTTCGACCATGGCGCGCTGCGCACCGTGCGCTGGGCGCGCAATGGCGCCCTGCCGCCGGGTGAAGCGGCATTCACGCGCATCCTGCGTCCGCTCGGCTTCAGGCTGAACGGCCGCTATCCGCTCGACAAGCTTGGCATGACGGGCCGCGCGTACGCGCACGATGATGCGCCCGTCGAGATCGCGCAGTTCTTCGTGAGCGAACTCCACCCCGAGCGTTTCTCCGAGCGCTTTCAGCAGGCGGTAACGAACGTCGTGAGCTCGTCGAAGGATCCGCTTACGCCGGCGGCGGTTTCGCATTTGTGGGAGCTCGAGCGCGAAGGGTCCCTCCCGCTCGATGCGGCGCTCGAACTCTTGCCGGTCATCGTCGGGGCGTTCGCGCGTCAGCACGACGTGCCGAGCGAAGCCGATTACGAAGTGCTGCTCGAGGAATCGGCGGAAATGGCGTGGATCGCAACGGAAGGCAACGCGTTCAACCACGCGACGGATCGGGTCGAAGATGTCTTTGCGCTTGCCGAAGAAGAAAAGGCAAAGGGCCGGCCGATGAAGCCCGAAGTCGAGCGTTCGCGCTCGGGCCGCGTGTTTCAGACGGCCTATCGCGCCGATATCGTGCAGCGCGAATTCAAGGCGCGCGACGGCAAGCTCGTGACGCGCGACGTGCCGGGTTCGTTCTACGAATTCATCACGCGCCGGCGCATGTTCGATCAGGCATCGCGCAGCTGGGTGACGGACCTGCGCTTCGATGCCGGCAACGCGCAGGGCATCTTCAAGATGACGGCCAACGCGGCGGGCTGACGAAACGCTACATAAAGCCAGGCGTTTCAGGCTGCCTTGCGGCGGCGCTTCGACGGGTTTGCGGGTTGCTCGATCTCGTAGGCGCCGGCGCGGGTTTCGTTGATCAGCCAGAGGACTTCCGCATCCTCTTCGCTCGTCGATACCGCCGCGTGGCCGGTGCGGCTGTCGAAATAGATGCTGTCGCCGGGCTCGAGATGCGTCGGCGCGTAGAGTTCCGAATAGAGGCACACGGTGCCGCTCAACACGAACAGGAACTCTTCGCCCTCGTGGCGTCCCCATTGCTGGAAATCGTCGAGCGAATGTGCGGTGATGCGTATCCTGAACGGATGCATCGTCTTGTGCGCGAGCTCGGTGGCGAGCAGCTCCATCTGGTAGCCGGCCGCCGCATGACGCTGACCCGCGTCCTTGCGCGTGAGCGCGCGCCGCCCGCCTGCATTGGGCTTCGGCGCCGAGCCGAACAGCTCGCCCAAGTCGATTTGCAGGCCATGCACGATCTTTTGAAGCAGGTCGAAGGTCGGCGACATCATGCCGTTCTCGATTTTCGACAGCGTGGAGCGCGACACGCCGCAGACACGGCTTGCCGCCTCGAGGGTGTAGTCGTGTTGTTGCCGAGCCGCTTTGACGCGCTTGCCGAGATCCGATGCGCTTTGTTCGGCGGGTTTCAATAGGTTCGTCGTTTCCATGACAAGAATCGCGCGGGGTGATCCCGTTTTGCGGCCAATCATAACACCGCCGAAGCCGATTTTTCCGATCGGAAACGCCATGATGCGGCCGGCCGGCACCCCGTCAACCGGCCTGCCGGCCTTGATGATGAAATCGCATGACATGTTGAATAGATATCGTTTGATCGGACGTACGGGCTGCCCGACAATCACCCGATAGCTCGTTTGCCGCCGGATAGGCGTGCGTGTATAGTTTCCGAACGTACCGATGTTTCCTATCGGAAAACTTTTGAGGTTAAATCGTGAAAGCATCCGCCATTCTTTCGGAACTCGGCATCTCTCATCTCGCTGAAGCGGGCGACATCGTCGTGCGCTCGCCGATCGACGGCGAGTTGATCGGCCGCGTCGCGAGCGGCACGGTCGCTGACGTCGACCACGCGCTTCGCGAAGCGCAAGCCGCCTTTGCCGTCTGGCGCAACGTGCCGGCGCCGCGCCGCGGCGAGCTGGTGCGCCTCTTGGGCAACAAGCTGCGCGAACGCAAGCACGCGCTCGGCAGCATGATCACGCTCGAAACCGGCAAGATCCTTCAAGAAGGGCTGGGCGAAGTGCAGGAAATGATCGACATCTGCGACTTCGCGGTGGGCCTTTCGCGTCAGCTTTACGGCCTGACCATCGCATCGGAGCGCCCGGGCCATCGCATGGCCGAATCGTGGCATCCGCTCGGCGTGTGCACCGTCATCTCCGCGTTCAACTTTCCGGCCGCGGTGTGGTCGTGGAATGCCGCGCTTGCGCTCGTGTGCGGCAATGCCGTCGTGTGGAAGCCGTCGGAGAAGACGCCGCTCACCGCGCTCGCCGTCGACAAGATCCTGCAAGACGCCGTGAAAGAATTCGGCGATGCGCCCGCGGGCCTCACGCGCGTCATCAACGGCGGCCGCGAAGTCGGGGCCAAGCTCGTGGCCGATCCTCGCTCGAACCTCGTGAGCGCCACCGGCAGCACGGAGATGGGCCGCGCCGTCGGCGTCGAAGTAGCACGCCGCTTCGGCCGCTCGCTCCTCGAGCTCGGCGGCAACAACGCGGGCATCGTCGCCGGCACGGCCGACATGGAGCTCGCGTTGCGCGGCATCCTGTTCTCTGCGGTGGGCACGGCGGGGCAGCGCTGCACGTCGCTCAGGCGCCTTTTCGTGCATGAAAGCGTCTACGACACAACCCTTGAGCGCTTGAAGACGCTCTACGGCAAGGTCGCCATCGGCAATCCGCTCGAGCAGGGTGTGCTGATGGGCCCGCTCATCGACGAACAGTCGTTCGCCCGCATGCAGGCCGCGCTCGAGCAGGCGAAAAGCGAAGGCGGCAAGGTGTTTGGCGGCGAGCGCCACACCGTGGCCGGCTTTGATAACGGCTTTTACGTCCGCCCGGCCATCGTCGAGATGCCGTCGCAAACGCCGATCGTCTTGAAGGAAACGTTCGCGCCGATCCTCTACGTCGTGAAGTACCGCAATTTCGACGAGGCCATCCAGGCCAACAACGCCGCTCATCACGGGCTGTCGTCGTGCGTGTTTACGACCGACTTGCGCGAAGCCGAGCGTTTCGTCTCCGCCTCGGGCAGCGACTGCGGCATCGCGAACGTCAACATCGGGCCGAGCGGCGCGGAGATCGGCGGCGCGTTTGGCGGCGAGAAGGAAACAGGCGGCGGGCGCGAGTCCGGTTCCGATTCGTGGAAGGCGTACATGCGCCGGGCGACGAACACCGTCAACTACTCGTCGGCGCTGCCGCTCGCGCAGGGCATCGATTTTTCGATCGAGTAAGCGCACGAACGTAAGCCCCCTCGTTGTCGCGCATTCTGGAGTGAGTCAGTCGTGAGTTCTAGAGTCGTAATCGTTGGCGGCGGCGTGATCGGCAGTGCGATCGCTTACTTCCTGCGCGCGTCGGACCCGACGGTGTCGGTGACGGTCATCGAGCGCGATCCGACCTACGCGAAGTCGTCCTCGGCGTTGTCGGCCGGATCGATTCGCCAGCAGTTCTCGACGCCGCTGTCGATCCAGATGTCGCTTTACGGCATCGAGTTTCTGCGCGGCATCGGGGAGCGGCTCGAAGTCGACGGCGAAAAGCCGTCGATCGATCTGCACGAGGGCGGCTACTTGTTTCTCGCCACACCCGCGGGCGTGGCGACGCTGCGCGAGAACCATGCGCTGCAGACGAGCCTTGGCGCCGACATCAGCCTCATGGAACGCGAGACGCTCAAGGCGAGGTTCCCGTGGCTCAATGTCGATGATCTCGCATGCGGCGCGTTCGGCGAAAGCGGAGAAGGGTGGTTCGACGGCTACGGGCTCGTGCAGGCGCTGCGCAAGAAAGCGCTCGCGCTCGGCGCGCGCTATGTCGCCGCCGAAGTGACGGGCATCGTGCGCGAAGGCCGCAGGGTGACGCATGTCGTCACGGGCAACGGCGAGCGTTTCGCATGCGACACCATGGTAAACGCAGCCGGCGCATGGTCGCGCAATGTGTCGACGATGATGGGCATCGACATTCCCGTGCGCGCGCGACGGCGCAGCATCTTCAATGTGTCCTCGCCGGCGCGCCTCGCGTCCTCGCCGCTCGTCATCGATCCGGCGGGCGTGTACTTCCGTCCCGAAGGAAAGACGTACATCTGCGGCACATCGCCGAGCCCGGACAACGACCCCGACGATCTGCCGCTCGACGAAGTCGACCACGCGCTCTTCGAGGAGGTCATCTGGCCGACGCTCGCGAACCGCGTGCCCGAATTCGAGGCGCTGCGCGTGGAGAACTGCTGGTCGGGCTACTACGAGTACAACGTGCTCGACCAGAACGCGATCATCGGCTATCACCCGGACGTCGAAAACTGCGTGTTCGCGAACGGCTTCAGCGGCCACGGTCTTCAGCAAGGCCCCGCGACGGGGCGCGGGGTGAGCGAGCTGATTCTCGCGGGGCGGTACGTGTCGCTCGATCTGTCCGCGCTCGGGTGGGCACGCGTGCTCGAGAACCGGCCCATCGTCGAAAAGAACATCGTGTAATGAGGGCGTGACCGTTCGTGCGTAACGGATGGGCGCCAGCCGGCGCGCGCTCAGGCAGGCCGGCTGTTGCGTTTCGAAGTCACAACAACGTCCGCGAGCAACGCGACGACAAGCGCCGCCGCGCCGCATGCGAAGACGAGCGCGTAGTCGTTGTTGGTGTGCGAGAACAGATAGGCGTAGCCATAGCCGCCGAACGCCTGGAAGAGGGCGAACGCGGTGGTGGCGTTGCTCCAGGCGGCACGCTGCTCGTGGTGGTTGTGCGGCACGAGCTCGTGAATGCGGCCGAGCACGAGCGGCACGATGCCGGGCGTGAACACGCCGAGAATCACGGTGGCCGCGCCGAGCAGGAGCGGATTGCCGGAGAACGCGATCGCCGCGGCGGCGAGCGCCTGCAACAGCAGCGCCAGGCGGTAGCTGACGGCGAAGCCGATCCGGTCCGCGACATTGCCGCAAATCAGTGGCCCGAAGATGGCGGACACACCGTACATCACCCAGTAGGTCGCGCCGACGTCCGCGCCCCGGCCGAGTCCGCGCGCCACGTAATCGACGAGCAGGATCATCGCGGGCACGAGGCCGAGTGCGTTGGCCGCGTATTGCCCGTAGAGCACCCATAGGGCGACGCCGTCGGGTCGATGCGCGGCATGCCCCTTGGGCGCGGCATGCGCGAGCGAGGGGGGATTCGTGGCGGGCCAGCCGAACCAGCTGATGGCGGTGAAGAGGATCGAGAAGAGGCCGAGACCGATCCACGCGTCGCGCAGCCCGTAATGCAAGAGCTGCGGGATCAGCGTGCCCGAAGCGGCAATGCCGAGCCCTAGCCCGAGGAAAATCACGCCGCTCACGAAGCCGCGTCGCGGCGCGGGGATGTGCGGCAGGATCGTCGTCGCCACGAGCACCATGATCCCGCCGCCGGAAATGCCCGACAACAGGCGCCAGACGAAGAACCACGCCTCCGAGAGCGGATAGGCGCAGGCGAAGAACGCGACTGTGACGACCGCCATCAAGAGCCGCAGCGCCGTCCGGTTGGACAGTACCGAGGCGATGGGGCGGCCGAGCAGCGCGCCGAGCAGATATCCGGCGAAGTTGGCTGCGCCGAGCGTCACGGCTTGCGATGAACTGAACCAGTGCGCCTGAATCAGCGCTGGGATCAGCGGCGTGTACGCGAAGCGCGCAAGACCGATGGCGACGAGACTGCCGCACAGTCCCGCGAGCGCGGCGAATATCGCCCTCGCGTCGAGCGCTTTGGAATGGGCGTGATGCAAAGCTGACTCATGACTTGCCAATGGAACCTCCG
>DASZGN010000252.1:0-12985 GCA_035938775.1 Trinickia sp. | reverse complement strand
CTCCTTTTCGATCTGCTCGATGCCGGCAGCCGTGGGCCCCCGCGGCCAGCGCTCGCGCGCGCCGGCCATCACGAGCTTGCGCAAATGACTCGCAGGCGTCTCGCCTGCCGGCACCAGCTCCTCAGGGTATTCATAGCGCAGCTCGTCGAGATCGAAGCGGCAGCGGGCCGCGACGCGCAGCGTCTCTTCGATTGCATCGGCCGGATACAGCGCCGCGATTCGCACGCGCGCGCGCATGTGACGCTCGGCGTTCGGTTCGAGCGCTTCCCCACATTCCGCAAGCGGCTTGCGCAGACCGATTGCGCTCAACGTGTCTTGCAGCGGCTTGCGTGAGCGCGCATGCATCAGCACCCCGCCCGCCGCGATAAGCGGAAGCCCGCTTGCGTTCGAGATTGCGCGCAAGGCGGCGGCATATTCGTCGTCGCCGCCGTTTTGCCAAAGCTCGAGCGCAAGCCACGCGCGCTCCCCTGCAAACGATGCAAGCCAGTGCGCGCAGCGCAACGTATGGTCGAGCGGTGCCGTGCGCCGCGGCACGAGCAGCAGCAGGCAATCGGGCAAGCCCGGCAAATGCGCGAGCTCTGGCGGCGGAGTCGTGAAATCGGCGGGCGCAAGCTGGTAGCGCCCCTTTGGGGCGCGCGCACGAGCCAGTGTAATCAGCTCGCACAAGTTGCCATACCCGTTCCGGTTCGTTGCGAGCGCAACCAATGTGCAAAACGGTTCGCCGCTTTCATCGGTGAGGTTCAGCTCGCTGCCGACGATGAGCCGCAAAGCATCCTTGTGCTCTTTTGCCACGACATGCGCGCGCACGACACCGGCAAGCGAGCATTCGTCGGTAATGGCGAGCGCCTCATAGCCGAGTTCGAGCGCCTTTTCGACGAGCTCCCCCGGATGCGAGGCACCGCGCAAGAAAGTGAAGTTGGTGAGGCAGTGCAGCTCGGCATAAGCGGGCAGTCCAGCCCCCGCTGTGCCCGGCGCCTGCATTGCCAGCGAATCGACACGTGTCATGATGTCAGCCGAAAAGCCCGTGCAAAAACCATTGCCCCGAGCGACGCTCGCGGAAGACCCAGAACATCCGTCCGCGGTCGTCGGCCGCGATGAAGTAATCCCGCTCCACACCCTGCCCGTCCCACCAGCCCGCCTCGATCCGCTCGGTGCGCGTGAGCATGGTCAGCGCCCGTCGATACACGGGACGCTGGCCCTGCATCGTCAAAGCGAGCGGTGCATCGAGCAGCCACACGGGCCGCGGCTGCCCCGGCACCGGCCGATCGGGCAGCTCGAGCTCGCCTGGTTTGTCAGACTGCAAGCGTGCCGCCTGCGCCGAGGCCGGATCATTCATCGCGCCGGCATTCGCTGCGCCGGTGCCATGATTGAGGCGCTTCGCCCGCGCGCGCTTTTCCTGCGCGGGCGATGCCGCACGGGCAAGCCGTGCGCGCTGGCACGGCTCGGCATGCATCGCTTTTTCCGGCCGAGGATCGGCTTGCACTGAAATTTGCATGACGTTGTCCGCCCCCAGCCGTGCGCTCAAACGCTCCAGCAAACGTCCAACCGAATCGCGATCCGCATCGGGCAGCGGAAACAGCGTGTCCGAGGGCGCGGCATACTCGCTGACCTGATCGGCGATGAGCCGCAACTCGACGACCGGCGCAACCAGCACCGTTTGCTGAAGCTTTTCGCGCAGCAGCCAGCTCAAGTGCTCCGCATCGCGCGACGGCTCAGCCCACGCAAGTGCGACGCTCGACGTACGGCCCGCATGCCGCGCGGCCAAATCGTGCTCGAAGACGAGTGTGTAGCCGCGAACCGCCGCATGATGCGCGGTCAGCCAGCCGACCAGCTGCATCAAAAGCCGGCGTGCGGCGAACAGCAGTGCCTCGGCGCTGTCGACGCGCGCCTGCAATTCAAGCCGCGCCTGAAAAATGTCCGGCGCGCGAAACGACTCGCGCGGATCCGGCGCTTCTCCATAGGTTTGCGCGAGCCAGTGCAGGACATCGTCGCCGAAACGTCTGGCGAGCCCCGCTCGAGGCAGACGGCGCAAATCGGCGAGCGTCTCGCAGCCGATCCGCTCGAACGCTTCGCCGTGGGCCGCGGCAGCGGGCACAAGGGAAACCGGCAGCGCATCGAGCACGCACGCAAGCGTCGCCGCCTGCACGACATGCCAACGCCGCCCGACGCGGCGCACGCGAGCCTGCGCGAGCAGCCACGCGCCCCATGCGGTGGGCGCGCAGGCGATGCGCGAAGTGCAGCCGAATTCGCCGACCGTCCCCGTGATTTTCGTGAGCAGCGCGCGAAGCCCGCCGAAGAGCCGCAGGCCCGAGCCCACTTCGAGCAGCAATGTGCGCGCAGGCGCGAGCGACACCTTCGGTGTGTACGCGAGCAATGCGAGCGCCACGGCTTCGAACGCCTGCCGCTCGCGTTCGGGATCGGGCGCCAGCATGACAAGGTCCGGCGCCATCGCCAGCGCGGACGAGCGCGTTTGCCCCACACGCACGCCTCTCCGATAGGCACGGATATCGGGCAGTACGATGCGCAGGCGATCGGCAAGCGCGTAGCAGCACACGACACTCGCATCGGGCGGCAAGCGGCCCGATGCCTCGCCTATCTCCCGCTGGCGTTCAAACGCGTTCGCGCTCGCGGCGCTCGCGAGGACGGCCGGCTTCACGGCCTCCAGCGACAACATCGGCAACGTCACCGCGATCCACAACATGATTGACTCTTCGTTCCTGGCCTTCCTCACGCGCCACGCGCTCGGGCAATATCGCCGCCTTGAGCGGCAGCTTCAGATGAAGCGGCGCCGCCAAAGGAGGGCCGCGACGCTTGACAATGTCGAGCGTCAAACCGGTTTCCTGAAGCCATTGCCGGCGGTTCAGCGCGCGAGCGCCATCCGGCAGCACGACGCGACAGGCGATGCGCAAGGGCGCGGCCGAAGCCTGTGCCGCCGCCGCGAGAGGCCGGATCAGAAACACCAGCGAGCGGCAGTCGTGCGCAGCCACTTGCAGGCGCCGCAACGCTTCGGGACGCGCCTCTTTCGACCACATCAGCACCGCCCCCATGCCGTCTTGCTTCAGCGCCTGTTCGGCAGCCCAGAGCGCCTGCGATTGTGGCGCGCGCACCCAGATCACCCGCTCGACGACGACGCCCCATGCCCGCAGTGCCACGGCATACGGACGATAAGGGGGGGCAATGAGCATTACGTGGCGCTGTTGCTCCGCTGTTAACGCCGCGAGCGCGGGCGCCAGGAGGCGCAGCTCGCCGATGCCGTCCTGTTCGGTCAGCAACTCGGTCAGGCTACCGGTGGGCCAGCCTTTGCCTGGCAGACAAAGATCGAGCGCCCGATGCCCGCTCGAGACGGTCCGCTCGACCGCCTCGGCAAGCTGATCGCCGCGCCATATCTGACGTTGCAAAGGGGGCGCCAATGCCGCCGCCGCTAACCGGATCGCCGCTGCCGCCATTGCAATGCTCGTTCGTTCAGTCCAAAGGAAATGGGGACCCATGCAAAGCTGTCGCCCTGCTTTTACCGGCTTACCTTCTGTCGGCGGTAACACCAATACCTGTACAAATATACAGTATCGTTGGATGGACTGCCAAGCGGCGTAAACGACAAAGGCGGCCCCAAGGCCGCCTTCGCAAGACACACCGCAACTACGGTTGCATCTACACCTGCAGTTGCCGCCCGATCGGCAATTTCCGTATGCGCTTGCCGGTCGCGGCGTACACGGCATTCGTGAGCGCCGGGCCCAGCGCCGACGTGCCCGGCTCGCCGATACCCCCCGGCGCTTCGGCGCTCTTCACGAGGTGCACCTCGATCTGCGGCGTCTGGTTCATGCGCAGCATCGGGTAGTCGGTGAAGTTGCTCTGCTCGACGCGACCGTCCTTGATCGTGATCTCGCCGTAAAGCGCACCCGTGATCCCGAAGATGATGCCGCTTTGCACCTGCGCCTCGATCGTGTCCGGGTTCACCACCATGCCGCAGTCGACCGCGCACACCACGCGCTTCACGCTCACCTCGCCGTTATCGACGGCGACGTCGACGACCATCGACAAGAAGCTGCCGAACGCATGCATGACGGACACGCCGCGCCCTTGGCCCTTTGGCAACGCCGTGCCCCAGCCGGCGGCTTGAGTAGCGACATCGAGCACATTGCGCGCGCGCGGCGTCTTGCCGAGCAGATCGCGCCGGTACTTCACCGGATCGACCTTTGCCTGCGCCGCCAGCTCATCGATGAAGCTCTCGACGACAAACGTGCCGCGTGTCGCGCCGACGCCGCGCCAGAAAGCCGTTGGCACATGGCGCGGCTCGACCTGCACGTAGTCGACGAGCTGATTCGGCATGTCGTACGGCATATCGGCGGCCACCTCCACCGCGTCGAAGTCCAGCCCGTTCTTGAACGCGGGCGGCGCAAAGCGCGCGAGGATCGACGACCCGGCGATACGA
Source organism: Trinickia sp. (assembly GCA_035938775.1). Classification (GTDB taxonomy): domain Bacteria; phylum Pseudomonadota; class Gammaproteobacteria; order Burkholderiales; family Burkholderiaceae; genus Trinickia. Next base: position 8,556 of record DASZGN010000252.1, on the reverse strand, counting down.
TGCTGCCATGCGATCGGCTTGCCGTTCGCGTCGAGCCCGGCCGAGATCGTGTCGTAGTAATACGGGCGGTACATGTCGTGCTGGATGTCTTCTTCGCGTGTCCATACGACCTTCACGGGACCGGGGACCTGCTTCGCGATTTTCACCGCCTGCCGAATCATGTCCGTTTCGAGCCGGCGTCCGAAGCCGCCGCCGAGCAGATGATTGTGCAAAACGATCGTCTCGACCGGCAACCCCGTGACCTCCTTTGCGACGTTGACAGCGCGCACCGGCGCCTGCGTGCCGGTCCAGATGTCGCAGCCGTCCGAGCGCACGTGCACCGTGCAATTGACGGGCTCCATCGGCGCGTGTGCGAGGAACGGCTGCTCGTAGACGGCGTCGACCCTCGTCTTCGCCGACTCGAAAGCCTTGGCTACATCGCCCTCCTTGCGCGCGACAGCGCCCTCACGGCGCGACGCCCCGGCAAGATCGTCGACGATGGTCTTCATCGACACATGCGCGCCCTCACCTTCATTCCATTTGATGTCGAGCGCGGCAGCGCCGCTTTTTGCAGCCCACGTATGATCGCCGATGACCGCCACCGCATTGTCGACGCGCACGATCTGGCGCACGCCCGGAACCTTCTTCGCGTTCGTGTCATCGACGCTGGCAAGTGTGCCGCCGAACACGGGGCAATTCACGATCGCCGCGTAGAGCATGCCCGGCAGGCGCGCATCGAGGCCGAACTTCGCACTGCCATCCACTTTCTCGGGGGAATCGAGGCGCTTCACCGGCTTGCCGATCAGCTTGAAGTCTTTCGGGTCCTTGAGCGGCACGTCCTGCGGCACCGGCAGTTTTGCCGCCGCGTCCGCGAGCTCGCCATACGTCGCATGTTGGCCGCTTGCCGCATGCAGCACCACGCCGTCTTGCGCGCGACACGATGAAGGATCGACGTTCCATCGCTGCGCCGCCGCCGTGACGAGCAGCACGCGCGCGGTCGCCCCCGCGCGCCGCAACGGCTCCCATGCATAGCGGATCGAAGTCGAGCCGCCGGTCAACTGGTCGCCGAGCAGCGGGTCCTTGAAGAGCTTGATGTTCGGCGGCGCATGCTCGAGCGTCACGCTCGACAGCGGCACTTCGAGTTCCTCGGCGACCAGCATCGGGATCGACGTGTAGACGCCCTGCCCCATCTCGACCTTCGGCATCACGAGCATCACCTTGCCCGAGCGCTCGATCTGCACGAATGCGTTTGGCGCGAACACGCCGCTTGGCGCCGGCTCTTTCGCGTCGCCGCCGATTAGCGACTTGCGCGCGCCCTTTGCGCCCTGCCCCGCGGCCGACAAGCTGAAGCCGAGCAGCAGGCCGCCGCCCGTCGCCGCTGCAAGTGTGAAGCCTGAGCGCAGAAACGCGCGGCGCGACATGCCCTCGCTTTCGCGCTTCGCCGACGCGCGGCCCGCTTCAATCAGTCCTTGCGACATGTCACGCCTCCTTCGCCGCGTGCTTGATCGCCGCGCGAATTCGGTTGTATGTGCCGCAGCGGCAGATGTTGCCGGTCATTGCAGCGTCGATATCGGCGTCGCTCGGGTTCGGGTTCGACGCGATCAGCGACGAGGCCGACATTACCTGGCCCGACTGGCAGTACCCGCACTGCACGACATCAAGCGCTTGCCACGCCACTTGCACCTTGCGGCCCGCCGGCGTCGCGCCGACGCCTTCGATGGTCGTGATCTTCTTGCCAGCCACGGCGGCAACCGGCAGGACGCACGAGCGCACGGCCGCACAGTCCAGATGAACCGTGCACGCACCGCATTGCCCCACGCCGCAGCCAAACTTAGTGCCGGTCAAACCGACCACATCGCGTAATACCCAAAGCAAAGGCATGTCGGGCGGCGCGTCGACGGTGTGCGTCTGCCCGTTGATGTTCAAAGTGCTCATGAAATCCCCACTGCAATGACTGATTGTTCCAATGCGCCGGATTGTCCGGCCATCATCCCCTGCTGCATTTGTTCGTAGTCCTATCGATGTCCTTTAGTTGCGAAAGTTGAGGGGCAGCCGGGCTCACCGAGCTCGCCGGCGACTGCTGGCGAGCACTAGCGTGCCGCGCCATTCACGGCCTTGCGGGCCGGCGCCGCCGTGGCGGCAAGTTCAGCAACTGGCGCGTCGTTGTCATCGCCGTTTCGAGCGGCTTGCGATCCCGGCGCATCTTTCCGACCAGCGTCGCCCCCATCCAAAGCTGGTAGAGCGCCGCGGCCGTATGCGTCGAATCGGCGATGTCCACAAGCGATCCGTCGGCACGCCCTGCCTCGATGCACGCCGCGAGCCGTCCGATGACGCGGTCGGAGCCGTCTTGCAGCACCTGTCGCATGGCGTCCGACAGGTCGGAGACTTCCGCCCCGAGCTTTACGGCGAGACATTTGCATTGGTAGTCGTCGTTTGCCTGCGTGTCGAGCCAGTTTTGCCAGTAGATTAAGAGCCGATCGGCGGCGCTGCCTTTGCTGCGCACGAGCAGATTGTCGACGTGCTCGAGATAGCTGTCGAAGTATGACTGAAGCAGCGCTTCGCCAAAGGCTTCCTTGGAGCCGAAGTAGTGGTAGAAGGAGCCCTTCGGTATGCCTGCGGCAGCGAGGATCTCATTCAAGCCGACCGCCGAAAAGCCCTTGTGGACCATGATGGGCCTGGCGGTGTCGAGGATGTGCTGGCGGACTTGGGTACTTGGAGATGTAGGCATGGTCGGCATCATACGCCGATTAGACCAGTCGTCTAGTGTCATTCGTTTCGGGGCTGCATGGCGAGAAGTCTTCAGAAACCGCCGCTTATTGCCGTAATGGGGATGTTGTCCGCGTCGAGCACTTCGACATTTACTCACACATTCGAAAGCCATGAGAAAAACAACGCTCCGATGGAAGGTTTTGGCAAGCAGCTGTGTCATCGTGCTAAGCAGTTGCGGAGGCGGCGGCTCGGGGAGCGCCACCAGCAGCAACGGCAACGCGGGTGGCGGCGGCTCGCTCTCGGGGACCGTCGCCGTTGGCGCGCCAATGCTGAATGCGACTTTGACGGTGAAGGGCACCAATGGGCAAACCGTGAGCACAGCGGTGGACGACACCGGGAGCTACGCGAATCTGAACGTCGGCGCACTCACCGCGCCGTACCGCATTCAGGCATGCGGGCTCGCCGATGGCGCATACAAGTGCTATTACTCCATCGCACAGGCGAGCGGCGTGGCCGATGTCACGCCCTTGACCGATGCGGCGATCGCACTCGCGCTCGGCAGCGACGCCTCCTCCATCTTCACGGGATCCGTGCCGTCAGCGTCCGCATTGGCGAGCAGCCAGGCGACACTGCTTAACTACCTCGGCCCGATTCTGACGGCGGCCGGCGTGCAATCGACGAGCGATTTCGCCACCCTGTCGTTCGCGGCCAATCACTCCGGCATGGACAAGGTGCTGGACGCGGTGAAGATCACGAGCGGACACAATAACGGCACGGCGTTCGTTCAGATGGAAGGGGTCGTCGGCTATGGCAACGCCTATATCGACAGCCAAGGCAATCAGTCGGGCAGCCTCAACGGCAACGCGCTGTTGAGCGGGATGAGCGTCGATCTCACCGGAATTTCCGCGATCTTTCACGGTTTGAACAACGCCATCGGCAGCGGCAGCCTCGCCGCATGCACCTCCACGATGAGCGCACAAGTGCCGTTCGATCCGGCCTTTACGTTGAACATGAACGGCCAGCAAGTGACGGCCGCCAATGCCGCATCGACGCTGTGTTCGTTCGCTTCCACCAACGGTCTCTCAGGCGGCAAGGTTGAAAACCCCGCGCTGCGACAGTGCGACTTCAGCGGCCAGGACAAGCTGTGCATGGTCGGCTTCGACTTGGTCAACGGCGCGCTCAATTTCGAAGGCGCCGAAATGGCGATCGTCCTGCGTCATGGCGCGACGAGCTGGTCGCTGCTCGGCAATGAGAACCCATACGGCATCCACGTGGGCGCAGCGGTGCAGCGCACGCTGCGCTTGGGCGTAACGAATACGCAGCCAAGCTATACCCGCGCCATTTCGTTTGATATTCCCAACACCATTGCAGGGGGCGGCCAGGCACCGCACGCCGCGAAGGTCTACGCGCACGACGCATCGGGAACGGGAGCGTGGGACACCGCGCCGATCGCCGTCCTCAACGATAGCGGCTGCACGGGACAACCCAATCTCACCATTGCCGGTTCGCAATGCGGCGGGGAATGGTTGTCTCTCGACAGCTCCATTAACGCGAATCTGGGCACGGGCGATGGGCTCATCGACGCCTTGTATCGCCGGGGACGCGATCTGCGGATCGATCTGTACTACGACGCATCCGCGACAGCCTTCATGACCTCGGTGTACGTGCGCATCAATGGCGTGCCGCCGAAGTCCTCCGATTTGCCCAACGTGCCGTGGCTCAATCTCGATGCCGCAAGCCAGTCGGCGCTCGCCGCCTATGACAGCAGCAACGCGGGCCCGCATACGCTGAACCTGGCCTGGGCCGCCAATCCGGTTGTCGTGCCTCACGACCTGACGCTCTGTGCAGACAACCTCTGCAACGCCCAGGTGCACACGGATCTTCCGGGCACGACGCTCCAGACGAGCGTGACGATGGATCTTTCGAGCCTCACGGTGGCCGCGAACGGCTACAAGCGCTTGTCGCTGTATGGGCGCGACCGGAGCGACGTCGGCTTCGAGAGCGACTACCTCAGCTGCCAGTCGGGCTCGCAGGGCTGCCAGTAACAATTCGGCTTTGGTAATGAGGGGCGGTCTGCTTGCAGACCGCCCTTTCTTTTAGAAGGCTTTCATTCGCGCATTGCCCTCGCTTTCCGAGACGGTATTGTTCATCGTCAAGTTCAACTGGAAACGAATTACGAATTCACCTCGAAATCCACCTCAACGGAGGGAAACTCCCAATCGAAAACTGATTGCCAGCCAATCGGCCCACTTCTATCATCCTTTTAACTTTACAACGTAACATTACAAACTTCCTCGCCACGCCCGCCCGCGGCAAACCCGAGAACATCGACACCGAGAATCCAATCGATAAGGAGACAAAGATGTTGAAGAAAAAGCTCGCCCCTGCTGCGTCTCGCGCCGTGCGCAAAAGCCTGTTGGCAACGGCGGGCGCGCTCGTGTTTCTCAACGCTCAGGCCGCGCCGCCCATCAAGCTGATGGTGATCGAACCGTTATCGGGCGCTCAGTCGCCGACCATGGAAGCGTCCACCAAAAGCCTTCAATTCATCGTCAAGCGCGATAACGATGCCGGCGGCATTCTCGGCTCGAAAGTGGATGTCGAATTCTGCGACGACAAGTTCAACCCCAAGGACGGCAAGAACTGTCTCGACCGAGCGATTGGCAGTGACGTTCACTTCGTGATGCAGGGCATCGGCACCAACGTCACGCTGACTTTGCTCGACGCCATCGAGAAATACAACGCGCGCAATCCGGGCAAGGAGATCATCCTGCTCAACTGGGCTGGACTCGATGAAGCGATGACCGGCAAGTACTGCTCGTTTTGGCAATTCCGCACCGACGGACATATCGGCATGAAGATGAAGGCGGCCGTGTTGTCGCTCGATCCGTCGGTCAAGCGGGTGTATCTGATCAACATGGACTACTCGATGGGCCAGGATGCGGAGGCCGTCACACGCCGCTTTCTCAAGCAGTACCGCCCCGATATTCAGATCGTAGGCAGCGAGCTGCACCCGCCTAACCGCGTTCAGGATTTCACGCCGTATGTCGCAAAGATCAAGGCCGCCAATCCCGACGTCATTCTCACGGCCAATATCGGCACTGACCTGAGCCGCTTGATTCGGGCCGGCAACGATATCGGCCTCACTGCGCGGTGGTATACGTCGTATGCGTCCCAGCATGGGCAGGTGACGGCAATCGGCGAAAAGGGAGTCGGCAAGGTTTATCAGGCGTCCGACTCCATCATGAGCATGAACAATGCCGTCATCGACAAGCTGATCGAGCAATCGCGCGCAGCCGGCTATGGGGACTTCGAAGGCATACGCATCTATCGCGCCTACCTGTTTCTGACGAATGCGATCCGCAACGCGAACTCGACGCAGCCGTTCGCGGTAGCCAAGGCGATGGAGAAGACGACTGTCGCGATCGGAGACTATCAGGCGACCATGCGCGTGGCCGATCACCAGGCACAATTGCCGCTGAACTTGTCGGTGTTGAGCCCCGATGCGAAGTTCAAGCAGGAAAACACGCCTTGGGGCTTTCGGCTCTTGAAGACATTTCCCGCCGCGGATGTCAGCGAGCCGGCGACCGACTGCAACATGAAGCGGCCGGCCGGCGCTTGACGGCAGATCATCAAACCAGTTCGACGTACCCGTCTTCGCCAGAGGCGAGCGGGGCTTGCGACTACCTCGATTGCGCGAGTTCTGCCCATCCTGCCGCATGAACTTTGGGGGCCCACGAACGCGCGCCGTCTTGCGTGGCGAGGCCGGTACTGCCAACGTTGAACACGAAGACCGCCTCTTTGAGTTTTACGGCCTGCTCCTCGAGCGATTGGGCGGCCGCGGCCGCTTGCTCGACGAGCGCCGCGTTTTGCTGCGTTACTTCGTCCATCTGATTGACCGCCTGATTAACCTGCTCGATGCCACGGCTTTGCTCTTCGGACGCCGCGGCAATCTCGCCGACGATATCCGCGACTTGCTTGATCGCGAGCTTGACCTGCCCCATGTTGACGCCGGCATCGATCGCCTGCTTCGAGCCGTCCTCAATCAAGGCCACCGACGAGCCGATCAACTCCTTGATTTCTTTCGCGGCCGCAGCCGAGCGTTGAGCCAGACTGCGCACCTCGCTCGCGACCACCGCAAAGCCCCGCCCTTGTTCGCCTGCACGCGCCGCTTCCACCGCGGCGTTGAGCGCCAGAATGTTCGTCTGGAACGCAATGCCCTCGATCAGGCCGGTGATATCGGAAATCTTGCTGGAGCTCTGGCTGATGTTGCCGATCGTTTCCACCATCGCCTGGACCGCGTCGTTGCCCGTATCCGCCATTGCGGTGGCGTTGGTCGCGAGCGCGTTGGCCTGACGCGCGTTATCGGCGTTGTGCTTCACTGTTTCCGTGAGCTCCATCATGCTCGCGGCCGTTTGCTCGAGCGATGTGGCCTGTTCTTCGGTTCGAACCGACAGGTCGCTGTTGCCGGAGGCGATCTGCCTCGCTGCGACGCTCACGGATTCGGAAGATTGGCGGACCGCGTGAATCACTTCGGCGATGCGCTTGAGCAGCTTGTTGAACGCCGCCGCCGTGTGCCCGATTTCGTCCATTCGCGCCGTGGGCGCCTGCCGCGTGAGATCGAGAGACTGACTGACGTTCTCCAACGTTGTCCTGATGCCGCTCAAGCCGCTTTGCACCACGCGTTGCAGATGTGCCGCGAGCACAACCGTCAGGAGAAAGGCGAGCGCGATCAATGCAATGAGTTCCGCGCGTGACCGGGCGAACGTGTCCTGGCTCGTCTGTATCGATGACTCCGCAAGGGCGTACTCATAGCTGATGTGCTTCGTCAAATCGTCGAGCAACGCGTTGGACGCCTTGGCCATCTCGGTCGTCAGCAGCGCTCGGGCGGCCTCGACGTTGTTGTCGCGCGAAAGCACAAAAAATCGTTGGCGTGCCGCACGTGAAGTCGCAAGATCGTCAAGCTCCTTGCTCACCATTTGCCGCTCGGTGTCGTCGGCGGCATGGGTGCGGGCATAGTCTTCGAGAATGCCTTTCAGTTTGGCGTCATCGGCCGCGGAGTTCGTTTCGATCTTCGCTTTGGTGGCAGGATCGACGAACAGGATATGGCGATACGCCACGAGACGCAGGCGCTCCATCGCATCATTCGCAGCGCTCAGCGCCTGAATACTCGGAAACGCGCCCCTCGCCAGGTAATCGAAGCGCTGTTGCGCCTGCCTCTGCGTCCACACGCCTATCCCGCCGATCACAAGCATCAAGCAAAGAGACACTGCGATCATCAACATCAGCCGCTTGACTATTGTCATACCCCGCTCCTTTATTCTTTTGTTCTAAGCAAAGCAGACGTCGATCGATCACCGACGTCATATACCGACTAACACTTCAAGGCTTATAAGTCGTGACCTTGCCAAGTGAACCGTACGCCAAGCCGGCGAGACGCATTGCCGGGCGCAATGCCTCGCTGTCGATCTTGCAGTCGTTGACCAGCCCGTCGCGCGAATGAAGGCGGATCACTTCGCCGACGACAAACTCGCCGTCGCTCTTACCGAATCGAACCACTTCGTGCAATCGGCACTCCATGCTGAGCGGCACATTGGCAAGACGCGGCACATTCACGTCGACACCGGGCAGCAAGGGGAGCCCGAGCAGCTCCACTTCGCTGACCTCCGGTGGATGAGGCGCGGAGCTCTTTTGAACGAGGTCGATCATGTCTTCAGTGGCGATGTTGACGACGTATTCGCCCGTTTCGATGGCGTTGCGCGCCGTGTCCTTGCGCTCGCCATTCGTTCTACGGCCCATGTTGACGCCGAGCAAAGGCGGCTCATATGAAACGATCATAAACGTACTGAACGGCGCAAGATTGACAAGGCC
>DASZGN010000251.1:0-3699 GCA_035938775.1 Trinickia sp. | reverse complement strand
CAGATTGGGAATGTTCACGTTCAGAAGCGGATGGCCGGGCAGCGGATGCGAAAGGAAATGCTCGACGATATCGTGCGCGACGCGTGCCGCATCCTCGAGATACGCCCAATCTTTGTCGACAAGCGAAAAAGCGATGGCCGGCACGCCAAACATGATCCCTTCCGTGGCCGCCGCGACCGTGCCGGAATAGAGCGTATCCTCGCCCACGTTTTGTCCGTTGTTGATGCCTGAGACGACGAGGTCGGGCTTGTGGTCGAGCATGCCCGTGAGGGCGATGTGAACCGAGTCCGTCGGCGTGCCGTTCACATAGTAGAAGCCGTTCGCCGAACGCAACACGGATAGCGGCCGCGACAACGTGAGCGAGTTCGACGCCCCACTGCAATTTTGCTCGGGCGCCATCACCGTGATATCGCCGAGCGGCTTGAGCGCATGATGCAGCGCGGCCAAGCCTGGCGCCAAGTAACCGTCGTCGTTGCTCAGTAGGATTCTCATGCGACGATTGTAACCGAGTAACCCGGCCACTTGAGCGACAGTTCCGGCTCGCTCGCGCAGCGACCAACGTGCCAAAAAAGGCACGGCCGTTCGCGCTGTCATACACTGCAGCCGATACAACAACCCCCCCCAAAAGGAGATGCGATGCGCGCCATTCGTTGCAACCGCCACGGACCGCCCGAGACGCTCGTCGTCGAGACGTTGCCTGACTTGCGGCCCCGCGCGGGCGAGGTGGTCATCGACGTCAAGGCAGCGAGCGTCAACTTTCCCGACGTGCTCATCATCGAAAACAAATATCAGTTGAAGCCGGAGCTGCCGTTCACGCCGGGCGCGGAGGTGGCGGGCGTCGTGCGTGAGGCGGGCGAAGGCGTGACACATTTGCGGCCGGGCATGCGCGTCGTCGCGTTCACTCAGGTCGGAGGTTTCGCTGAGCAGGCGCTGGCGCCCGCCGACGCCTGCGTGCCGCTGCCCGAGGACGCCGATTTCGCCGTCGCCGCCGCGTTCACGCTCGCATACGGCACGTCGCACCACGCCGTCGTCGATCGCGCGGCGCTCAAAGCCGGCGAAACGATGCTCGTGCTTGGCGCGGCCGGCGGCGTCGGGCTCGCCGCGGTCCAGATCGGCAAAGCCCTTGGCGCACGCGTGATCGCGGCCGCATCGAGCGACGCGAAGCTCGCCGTGTGCACGGAGCACGGCGCCGACGCAACCATTCAGTACGAACGCGAGGACCTGCGCGCGCGCATCGCGGCGCTGACGGACGGACGCGGCCCCGATGTCATCTACGATCCAGTGGGCGGCGGTTATGCCGAGCCGGCGTTTCGCAGCATCGGGTGGCGCGGGCGGTATCTGGTCGTCGGCTTTGCCAACGGCGAGATTCCGAAGCTGCCGCTCAACCTCGTCCTGCTCAAGGGCGCGAGCGTCGTCGGTGTGTTCTGGGGCGAGTTCACGAAGCGCGAGCCTCAACGCAACGCCGCAGCGTTCGAGCAAATGGTCGGGTGGCTGCGCGAAGGCAAGCTGCGCCCGCACATCAGCGCGCGCTACCCACTCGAGGACACGCCGCGCGCATTGAACGACATGGCCGCCCGGCGCGTGACGGGCAAGATCGTCATCACGCCATAGGACACTGTGCGCGCTTCGCGCTTGCTCAGATGATCTTGCGCTCGCGCAACTCGGCGATCTGTTGCGGGGCGTACCCGAGCGTGCGCAGCACTTCGTCGGTATGCTCGCCGAGCGCGGGACCGAGCCAACGGGTGCCGCCCGGCGTCTCGGAGAGCTTCGGCGTGACGTTCGGCAATGCGATGTCGAGGCCGTCCTGCCATTTGAAGCGCTGGATCATTTCACGCGCGGCGAATTGCGGATCGGTGAACATGTCCGCGACGCTGAAGATGCGCCCGACCGGCACGTCGGCCGCGTTGAGCACGTCGAGCGCTTCGTCGATCGTGCGGGTTGCGAGCCACGCTGAGATCGCATCGTCGATCTCCCGCGTACGCGGCACGCGGCCGTCGTTATGCGCGAGCGCCGGGTCGTCGGCGAGATCGGTCCGCTCGATCGCCACCATCAAGCGCTTGAAGATCGGATCGCTGTTGCCGCCGATGACGATGCTGCCGTCCTTGCAAGGGTAGGTATTGGACGGCACGATGCCCGGCAGCGACGCGCCCGTGCGTTCGCGCACGGCGCCATAGACGCCGTACTCGGGCACGATGCTCTCCATCATGTTGAAGACGGCTTCGTAAAGCGCGACGTCGACGACCTGCCCCTTGCCGCCCGTCGCGTTGCGCTGATGCAGCGCCATCAGCGCGCCGATCACGCCGTGCAGCGCCGCAATGGAATCCCCAATCGAAATGCCGATACGCGGCGGCGGCAAGTCCGGGTAACCGGTGATGTGGCGCAAGCCGCCCATCGATTCCGCGATCGAGCCGAAGCCTGGGCGATCGCGATATGGCCCCGTCTGCCCGTATCCGGAGAGCCGCACCATCACGAGCCCGGGGTTGTTCGCGCTCAGCACGTCGTAGCCGAGCCCCAGCTTTTCGAGTAGCCCGGGCCGGAAGTTCTCGACGACGATGTCGGCTTCTTTCGCCAACCGCCGCACGATCTCCTTGCCCTCTTCCGCCTTCAGGTTGACTGTCACCGACTTCTTGTTGCGCGCCTGAACCGCCCACCAAAGCGACGTGCCGCCGACCTGCGGATGCAGCATGCGCCACTTGCGCAGCGGATCGCCGCCGTTCGGGTCTTCTATCTTGATTACCTCGGCGCCGAACTCGCCGAGAAAACGCGCGGCAAACGGCCCCGCGATCAAGGTGCCCAACTCGAGCACCTTGACGCCCGCAAGCGGGCCGGCGGTTGCGCTCATGGATGATTCTCCTGGGTACTGAAGAAGCGGCTCTCGCGCACGAAGCGCTAGAGCGCGCGCCTGTCGAGCATCGCGCGGGCGATCGTGCCCGCATCGACGTATTCGAGCTCGCCCCCCACTGGCACCCCACGCGCGAGCCGCGTCACGGAGAGCTCGCGCGCCTTCAATGTCTGGGCGAGATAGTGCGCAGTGGCTTCGCCTTCATTCGTGAAATTGGTTGCGAGCACAACTTCCTTGACGACGCCGTCGGAGGCGCGCTTGACGAGCTTGTCGAAGTGGATTTCCTTCGGGCCGATTCCGTCGAGCGGACTCAAGCGCCCCATCAGCACGAAATAGAGGCCGCGATAGGTCATCGTCTGCTCGAGCATGATCTGGTCGGCAGGCGTTTCCACGACGCATAGCAGCGTCGGGTCGCGCGCTTCGTCGCTGCACACGTCGCAAATGCGCGCCTCGGTGAACGTGTTGCACTTCTCGCAGTGCTGCAAATGCTCGGTCGCAAAGAGCAGCGAGCGGCCGAGCCGCTCGGCGCCTTCGCGGTCGTGCTGCATCAGGTGGTAGGCCATCCGTTGCGCGGACTTCGGTCCGACGCCCGGCAGCACGCGCAGCGCCTCGACGAGCGCGACAAGGGCGGAAGGCTGCTTCATACGCGCTCCGACGTGCTCAAGCGAAGCAAAACCGCACCCCGCTCAGAACGGCAGCTTGAAGCCCGGCGGCAGCGGCAGCCCGGCCGTCATGCCGCCCATCTTTTCCTGCGCCGTTGCTTCGGCCTTGCGCACGGCGTCGTTGAACGCAGCGGCAACGAGGTCTTCGAGCATGTCCTTGTCGTCGGCAAGCAGGCTCGGGTCGATCGAGACGCG
>DASZGN010000250.1:0-2568 GCA_035938775.1 Trinickia sp. | reverse complement strand
ATCTCCGGATCTGAATCGTTTTTGGCGATTGATTCTGCCACCGGGGAGACGCAAGCCGCATCGAGTGTTACCCGCAGGGCATGCGAGGCATCACAAATAAAAATGCCGTTCGGCGAGTGATCACTGAACGGCATGACCGCGAATCGAGGAAACGCGGTTTAGCGGTTTCGCGCTTGAACCAGCGCGCGGCTTAGTGCCGGCCGCGCAGCTTGCGCAGACGCTGGATTGCAGCGAGCTGGGCTGTCGCGTAGGCGAGCTCGGCTTGAGCGGTCGCGTATTCGATGTTCGAACCCGAATTCTGCAACGCTTCTTCGGCGCGCTTGCGGGCCTGGTCGGCCTTGGCTTCGTCGAGGTCCTGGCCGCGAATAGCGGTATCGGCCAGCACCGTGACCGCGCCCGGTTGCACTTCGAGGATGCCGCCCGCGACGAACACGAACTCTTCGTCACCGCTCTCGGCTTCGATGCGCACGGCGCCGGGGCGAATCCGCGTGATGAGCGGCGTGTGGCCCGGCAAAATGCCGAGCTCGCCCGCCTCGCCCGGCAGCGCTACGAATTTCGCCTGACCCGAGAAAATCTTCTCTTCCGCGCTGACGACGTCTACTTTAATGGTTGCCATATGGACTCCTGTCGACCAGAGTTAGCGCTTTAGCGCTTACTCTGGTCCCATGCTGTGGTTGAGTGGAGTTAGCGCTTTAGCGCTTACTCCAGTCCCACAGCGGTCGACGAGTGGTTAGCGCTTTAACACTTACTCTCGTCCCATGCAAGGCAGGTTGAGCGTGATGTGTACGGCGCACTCAGGATGTTCACTCCTTAAGCGCGCCTCGTTGCGACACACCCACCGTTACTGGACCTTCTTGGCCTTTTCGAAGGCTTCGTCGATCGTGCCGACCATGTAGAACGATTGCTCGGGCAGATGATCGCACTCGCCGTCGACGATCATCTTGAAGCCGCGGATCGTCTCTTTCAGCGGCACGTACTTGCCCGGCGAACCCGTGAACACTTCAGCGACGTGGAACGGCTGCGAGAGGAAGCGCTGAATCTTGCGCGCGCGCGCCACCGACAGCTTGTCTTCCGGCGACAGTTCGTCCATGCCGAGAATCGCGATGATGTCGCGCAGTTCCTTGTAGCGCTGCAGCGTTTGCTGCACGCGGCGCGTGATCGTGTAGTGCTCTTCGCCGATCACGTTCGGGTCGACCTGACGCGAGGTCGAATCGAGCGGGTCCACCGCGGGGTAGATGCCAAGCGAAGCGATGTCACGCGAAAGCACGACGGTCGCGTCCAAGTGGCCGAAGGTGGTGGCCGGCGACGGGTCGGTCAAGTCATCCGCAGGCACGTACACGGCTTGCACGGAGGTGATCGAGCCCGTCTTCGTCGACGTGATGCGCTCTTGCAGCTTGCCCATTTCTTCGGCGAGCGTCGGCTGATAACCCACCGCCGACGGCATCCGGCCGAGCAGTGCCGACACTTCGGTGCCGGCCAGCGTGAAACGGTAGATGTTGTCGACGAAGAACAGCACGTCGAGGCCTTCGTCGCGGAAGTGCTCGGCCATCGTGAGGCCAGTCAGCGCCACGCGCAGACGGTTGCCCGGCGGTTCGTTCATCTGGCCGTACACGAGCGCGACCTTGTCGAGCACGTTCGAGTCCTTCATTTCGTGGTAGAAGTCGTTCCCTTCACGGGTACGCTCGCCCACGCCCGCGAACACGGAGTAGCCGCCGTGCTCCTTCGCGATGTTGTTGATGAGCTCCATCATGTTGACGGTCTTGCCGACACCGGCGCCACCGAACAGGCCCACCTTGCCGCCCTTCGCGAACGGGCAGATCAGGTCGATAACCTTGATGCCCGTTTCGAGCAGTTCCGTCGACGGCGACAGCTCGTCGAACGCAGGCGCTTTCTGGTGGATCGAGCGCACGTTGTCGCTGGAGATCGGACCGGCTTCGTCGATCGGACGGCCGAGCACGTCCATGATGCGGCCAAGCGTCGGCTTGCCGACGGGCACGCTGATCGGCTTGCCCGTGTTCTTCACCATGACGCCGCGGCGCAGGCCGTCGGACGCGCCAAGACAGATGGTCCGCACAACGCCGTCGCCCAGCTGCTGCTGGACTTCGAGCGTCAGTTCCGTGCCTTCGAGCACGAGGGCGTCGTAGACCTTCGGCATGTGCGCGCGCGGGAATTCCACGTCGATCACCGCGCCGATGCACTGTACGATCTTGCCTTCCACCAAAGCAGTAGTACTCATCGCTTTTCCTTTAGATACTCAATTCTTCACTCGCGCAAAAGGCGCGGTTCCGAGGCGTTCCGTACGGCGGTTCGCGCAAAAGCGCGTCAAACCGCGGCGGCGCCGCCGACGATTTCCGACAGTTCCTTCGTAATCGCGGCCTGGCGGCTCTTGTTGTACGAAAGCTGGAGCTCGTTGATGACCGTCTTCGCGTTGTCCGAGGCGGCCTTCATCGCGACCATCCGTGCCGACTGTTCCGACGCCATGTTTTCGGAGACGGCCTGATAGACCAGTGCTTCGACATAGCGGACCAGCAGTTCGTCCACGACGGTTTGCGCGTCCGGCTCGTAGAT
>DASZGN010000249.1:0-1936 GCA_035938775.1 Trinickia sp. | reverse complement strand
GATGCCGACGCGCGCCGCGGAGTTCGGGGTGCCAGCCTTGGGGTACTGCACGGGCTTGACGTACGAGTAGAGCGAGTCCGTGTCGTCGATCAGATCGTAGTCTTGTACCTGCGAGTCATCGAGCTGCCAGTAGGCGATCTTGGTGCCGTCCGGGCTCCACCGAAAACCATCGCGGTCGTTGAGCTCCTCTTCGTACACCCAGTCGAACGTGCCGTTGATAATGGTCGGGGAGCCGTCGGTCGTGAGCGCGGTTATTTGCCCGTCGTTCACGCTCTCGACATATAGGTTGTGCTCGCGCACGTACGCGACGCGGCTGCCGTCCGGCGAGAACGTGGCGAACATGAGCGTCGATGGCTTCGCTGGGCCGCCGAGTTTTCTGAGTGTGCCGGTGGCGAGATCGTATACCCAATAGTCGCCTCTCGTGTTTTGCCGCCACACGCGTTCGGAGTTCGTGAACAGCAATAATTTCTTTTCATCTTGCGAGAACGTATAGCCTTCGACTGCCAGCTCTTGATTGGCGCCGGTGGGGACGAGCTTCTCGGCGGGCACCATGACGGAGCGAGCGCCGGTCGCGGCGTCGTAGCGCACGAGATCGCCGCCGCGCGCGCCGCGCTCGAAGACCGTGTAGGCCGGCGACTTGGGGAGCCACTGCAATCCGCCGGTGCGTTCGGGCGCGAAGTCGGCCGAGGCGAGCCGGTCGAGCGTCACGCGCGAGGGATCGGGCTGTTGCGCGCCGGCGCTGACGCCGACGAGGAGGGCTACAAGATATTTATAGCCCGCGCGATCAAGACGGTGACCGTCGTAAACGCGATCGTGGCCTGCAGCATCATGAGTACTTTCGCCCATTGGGACAGCACCGGGGTGTCAGTCGGAGAAAAAGCCGTACTAGTCGTGAACGCGAGAAAGAGATAGTCGATAAAGCCGGGCCGCCAGCCCGTGGTCTTCTTCAAGAACTGCGGAAAGAAGAAAGCTCCATTTTGATGCCCCCGCGCTTCGCGGACGTTCGGGCCGCCGGCGTCGAGCTTCCAGTACCAGTAGGCGAACACGAGCACGTTGGTCACCCACAGCGTGGCCGCGGCCCTAAGCAGGGCCACCGGCGACTCGGTATGCGCCGGCAGCGCGGAAGCCAGCGCCAGCACCGCCACGATCAACTCGGCCGTAATGATCACGGCCAGCACCAGGCCGAACAAGTGGTTGAGGCGGTGCAGCCCGCGACGGCGTGCAACGACGATGGGGATGAGCAACACGCACACGATGACGAGCAGCGTCCACGGAGGGCCGGCCGTCATCGAGCGCGGAAGCGCCAACTGCAGCATCCCGATGGCCAGCAACGCAATAGTTGCCGGCCACCGGGGCTCTGGCGCTAGCCTTTCAGAGCCGCTCCGCGGCTCGTCGATGCGCTTCGCGCTCGACTGGTCGGTTGACCCGTCGTTCGCTGCGCTCACTGCTAGCCTTTGAGATACTTGGCCAGGAACGCCGTAGTACGAGCCCATGCGTCGTCGGCCGCGGCCTTGTCGTAGTGCTGGCCGGACGGGTTGGCGAATGCGTGTTGCGCGCCATCGTAGACCTTGACCTCGACGGCCTTGTGCAGCCCCTGGAGCGAGGCCTCCATCTTGTGAACGCTGTCGACCGAAATCCCACCATCAGCGCTGCCGTAGAGGCCGAGGAACGGTGGCATGTTCGCGAGCTTGGCGGGATCAGTCACGGGCGTGCCGTAGTACGCGACGTCGGCCGCAATCTCCTTCCCGTTGTCCACGGCTTCCTTAATGCTCCACGCGCCGCCGAAGCACCATCCGAGCACGGCGACCTTTTTCGCGCCGTGCGACTTCACGTACGCTACGGCAGTCGTGAGGTTCAAAAGCGCGTCGGCCGGGTTGTGCACGACGTCGAGCACGAGATTCCGCGCCTCATCGGGCGTCTGCGCGGTTTTTCCATG
>DASZGN010000248.1:0-2762 GCA_035938775.1 Trinickia sp. | reverse complement strand
TACCCCAGACTTAAGCAAGGCCTCTATCGCGTGGTAAATCATGACGGTCTTACCGACGCGACGCGGCCCCATTAGCACGACTGCACGCCGGATCGATCGATCGCTTACAGCGCGAAAAAAGGATTCGAAATATTTGCGTCGCTGCATCCCGGCGTAGGGGACAACCCCCAGCCGAAAGCTTTCCCACCAAGGGTTATCGAACTTCAACCGACCGACTATTTCGTGTTCGGATATTTCAAACATGGAGCCACCAAGATCAACGTGTTGATCTTGATTTTGCTCCTTTCGAACAAGGTCAAGGCACTGATCTTGTTTGCGCGACATTCCACGACCTCTCGGCAGCCACCTGCTTCCCACATCCGCTGCGCTTTTCAAACATCGAACCGGTGGCAATGCGCCAACTCAACCCGCCGAAGCCACCACCCGCTCGATCGCCCGCACGGCCTCATCCGTCGCCGAGCTCGCGCAGCAATCGATCACGACGCGCTCCGGCATCGAGCGCAGCCACGTAAGCTGCCGTTTGCACAGCTGGCGCGTCGCGAAGATGCCCTTGTCGCGCATCGTCGCGTAGTCGATCGCGCCGTCGAGGTATTCCCATGCCTGCCGGTAGCCGACACAGCGCATCGACGGCAAGCCCGCGTGCAAATCGCCGCGCGCGCGCAAGCGCGTGACCTCGTCGATGAACCCTGCCGCCAGCATCGCGTCGAAGCGCGCCGCGATGCGCGCGTGCAGCACGCCGCGCTCGGACGGCTCCAGCGCTATCGGCACGAAGCGGTGCGGCGTTGTCGCGTCGCGCGCGGGCGCATCGAGCAACGCCGACATCGGCTTGCCCGTCAGCATGTACACTTCGAGCGCGCGCTGGATGCGTTGCGCGTCGTTCGGCGCGAGCCGCGCGGCGCTCGCCGCATCGACACGCGCGAGCCGCGCATGCAGCGCGGGCCAGCCTTCGCGCGCCGCATCGGCTTCGAGCTCGGCGCGCACATCCGCATCGGCCGACGGCAGATCGTTGAGTCCCTGCGTGAGCGCCTTGTAGTAGAGCATCGTCCCGCCGACAAGCAACGGCACCTTGCCCCGCTCGAGGATGTCGTCCACGAGCCGCAGCGTGTCGGTGCGAAAGTCGGCGGCCGAGTAGTTTTGCGTCGGCTCGATGATGTCGATCAGATGATGCGGCACGCGCGCGCGTTCCTCGAGCGTCGGCTTCGCCGTGCCGATGTCCATGCCGCGATAGACGAGCGCCGAATCGACGCTCACGATCTCGACCGGGCACCGCGCCGCAAAAGCGAGCGCCGCCGCGGTCTTGCCCGATGCGGTCGGGCCGAGCAAGCAAGCGATCGACGTCATACCCCTGCGCTCACTGTCACTGGCCGCGCATGAACAGACGATCGAGGTCCATGAGCGTCAACTGATACCACGTGGGGCGTCCGTGATTGCATTGGTCCGCGCGCTCGGTGGCCTCCATCTGGCGCAAGAGCGCGTTCATCTCGTCGAGCGTCAGGCGCCGGTTCGCCCGCACCGCATGGTGGCACGCCAGCGTGCCGAGCAATTCGTGCTGGCGCTCCGTCAGCACGCGTGAGCCGCCGTACGCATGCAAATCGGCAAGCACCGCGCGAGCGAGCGCGGGCAAGTCCGCATCCTTCAGCAGCGCGGGCACTGCACGGATCGCGAGCGTGGTCGGCGACAGCGCGGCGAGGTCGAAGCCTAGCGCATCAAGTGTTTCGCGCTCTTCGTCGACCGTGCCGATCTCGACGGCATCGGCCGGCATGGTGATGGGAATCAGAAGCGGTTGCACCGCGATCGCGCGCTCGGCGAGCGAGCGCTTGAACTGCTCGTAGAGAATGCGCTCGTGCGCCGCGTGCATGTCGACGATGACAAGGCCGCGCGCGTTTTGCGCGAGCACGTAGATGCCGTGGATCTGGCCGAGCGCGAAGCCGAGCGGGTGATCATCGCCAGCATCGAACGTTAGAGCAGCCGGCGTTTCGGCCGCGGCGTCGCGGGCTTCAAGGGTGTTGAAGGCGTCGAAACCGTTGGATGCACCGAGCCCGTGCGTGCCGTCGCTCGGTTGGCTCATGCCGCCAGGGCGGAAGCCGAAGCCGGCATCGTCGGCAGTTGCTGCTGTGCCGCTCGCCGCACCCATGGCCGCCGGCTTGCGCCCGAACAGCGTGTCGTAGAACGCGAGCGGTTGGCCGACGGGCAGCGTGCCCTGCGTCATGCGTGCATCGCGCATCCATGTCGTGCCCGGGGCGCGGCTGGCCGTTGCATGCACCGATGCCGCGGGCGAGCCGCTCACGGTGCCCGCAGTGCCCGCAGTCCCTTCGCGCAGTTCGAGATGCGCGGCATGGCCGCCCGCTGTGGTTTCCGGCGATGCTCCGGCGTGCCGCGCAAGCGCGCGCTGCAGCGCATGGAAGACGTACTGGTGGATCGCGCGCGAATCGCGAAAGCGCACTTCGATCTTCGACGGATGCACGTTCACATCGACGGCTTCGGGCGGCAAATCAAGGAAGAGCACATACGACGGATAACGCTCGCCGTGCAGCACATCCTCGTAAGCCGCCCGCACCGCATGCGTGAGCAGCTTGTCGCGCACGAAGCGGCCGTTCACGAAGAAGTACTGCTGATCCGCGCGGCCGCGGCTCGCGGTCGGCAAGCCGGCGCAGCCGTACACGGCGAGCGGTCCGGCGCGTTCGTCGAGCGGCAGGTGCGCGGTTGCGAAGACATCGCCGAGAATTTTTGCCACGCGCGTGGCGGGGTCGGACGCATTCCAG
>DASZGN010000247.1:0-9430 GCA_035938775.1 Trinickia sp. | reverse complement strand
TGGCCGCATTTCGAGGCATGGCTCGAGAAGATCGACGCGGCCCCCCTCACGTCATTCGACACGGAAACGACCTCGCTCGATCCGATGACGGCGCAGCTCGTGGGCATCTCACTGTCGGTCGGCGCCGGATGCGCGGCCTATATCCCGCTTGGGCACCGCGGGCCGGACGCACCGGAGCAGTTGCCGCGCGATGAGGTGCTGTCAAGGCTCAAGCCTTGGCTCGAGAACGCGGAGAAAAGGAAACTGGGCCAACATCTCAAGTACGACGAGCAGGTGCTCGCGAACTACGACATTGAGCTGAATGGTGTCGAGCACGATACGCTGCTCCAGTCGTACGTGCTCGAATCGCACCGCTCGCATGACATGGACAGCCTTGCCATGCGCCATCTTGGCGTGAAGACGATCAAGTACGAGGATGTGGCGGGCAAGGGGGCGCAGCAGATCGGCTTCGACGAGGTGCCGCTTGCGGCCGCGGCTGAATACTCGGCCGAAGACGCCGACATCACGCTCCAGCTGCATCACGCCCTCTATCCGCAGATCGAGCCCGAAGCGGGCTTGCTGCATGTCTATCGCAACATCGAGATGCCGACCTCGCGCGTGCTGCGCAAGATCGAGCGCAACGGCGTGCTGATCGACAGCGAGCGGCTGCGCCGTCAGAGCAGCGAGATCGCGGGGCGGTTGATCGAGCTCGAAGCCGACGCGTATGCGCTCGCGGGAGGCGAGTTCAACCTGGGTTCGCCGAAGCAGATCGGCCAGATCTTCTTCGAGCGCCTCCAACTGCCCGTCGTCAAGAAAACGCCGAGCGGCGCGCCGTCGACGGACGAAGAAGTGCTGCAAAAGCTCGCCGAAGACTACCCGCTGCCGAAGATCCTGCTCGAGCATCGCGGCTTGTCGAAGCTCAAGTCGACCTATACGGACAAGCTGCCGCGCATGGTCAACCCGCGCACCGGGCGCGTCCATACGAACTACGCGCAGGCCGTCGCGGTGACGGGGCGGCTCGCTTCGAACGAACCGAATCTGCAAAACATTCCCGTGCGCACCTCTGAAGGCCGCCGCATTCGCGAGGCGTTCATCGCACCCGAGGGCAATCAGATCGTGTCGGCCGATTACTCGCAGATCGAGCTGCGCATCATGGCGCACATCTCGGGCGACGAGTCGCTCTTGCGCGCGTTTGCACAAGGCGAGGACATCCACCGGGCGACGGCGGCGGAAGTTTTCAGCGTGACGCCGCTCGAGGTGACGAGCGACCAACGGCGCATCGCGAAGGTCATCAACTTCGGCTTGATCTACGGCATGAGCTCGTTCGGGCTTGCGGCAAATCTCGGCATCACGCGCGATGCGGCGAAGCTCTACATCGACCGCTACTTTGCGCGCTATCCGGGCGTCGCGCGCTATATGGACGACACGCGCGCAAGCGCGAAGCAAAAGGGTTTTGTCGAAACCGTATTCGGCCGGCGGCTGTGGCTGCCCGAGATCAACGGCGGCAATGGCCCGCGCCGGCAAGCGGCGGAGCGCGCGGCCATCAACGCGCCGATGCAAGGCACGGCCGCCGATCTCATCAAGATGTCGATGATCGCCGTGCAGGCGTGGCTCGAGCGCGAAAAAGCCGCGAGCCGCATGATCATGCAAGTCCATGACGAACTTGTGCTCGAAGTGCCCAACGACGAACTGGCGCTCGTTCGCGAGAAGCTGCCGCAGCTGATGTGCGGTGTGGCCTCGCTGAAGGTGCCGCTCGTTGCGGAAGTCGGCGTCGGCGCGAACTGGGAAGAGGCACACTGATGCGCTAAGCCCCGCTGCCTTCGCGCCGTCGTCGTCATCGCTCGTCGCTTTCCGTGCGGCTGCCGAGCGCACGAGACAGCGGCGCCAAGAGCGGCTTGGAGCATGCATGCCCTTCGCTTCGCGGACATTGACCGGGTTGAAGCTCGCGTGGCGGCCTTTGCGCGAGCAAGAAGAATTGACAACGGCAGAAGGGGAATCGCATGCATCGTTTCATCGTCGTGGGAGGAGGTGCGGGCGGGCTCGAATTGGCGACGCGTCTCGGCGATCGCTATGGTTCGCGACGAAAGGACGGAGCCGCGCGTGCGCTCGTCACGCTCGTCGATCGCTATCCGACACACATTTGGAAGCCTCTGCTGCACGAAGTCGCGGCAGGCAGCATGGACCCGTTCACGCAGGAGCTCGAATACGCGGCTCAGGCGCGCTGGCACGGCTTCGAGTTTCAGCAGGGCGAGTTGGGCGGGGTCGACCGGGCGGCCAAACGCATCACGCTCGCGCCGCTATTGGACGACGATGGCGCCGAGTTGCTGCCGCAGCGCGAGCTCGAATACGACACGCTTGTCATCGCAATTGGCAGCACAACGCACTTCTTCGGTGTGCAAGGCGCGGATGAGTATTCGATCGCGCTCGATACGGTCGACGAGGCCGAACGCTTTCGCAAGCGCCTGATTGCCGCGTGCATGCGCGCCGAGCATCGGCCGCATGAAACCGTTGAGTGCGCCGCCTCGGGTGCATCGCTTGAGCCCGAACCGCGCATTCAGGTGGCGATTGTCGGCGGCGGCGCGACGGGCGTCGAGCTATCGGCGGAGCTGCGCAACACCGCGCAGGTGTTCTCGGCATACGGGCTGCACAAGCTCGATCCGCGCAACGACATCGGCATCGTGTTGATTGAAGCGGGGCCGCGCATTCTGCCCGCGTTGCAAGAGCGCGTGTCGACCGCTACCAGCGAGCTGCTGACTAAGCTTGGCGTGAAGCAGATGGTCGGCGAGACGGTTGCGCAAGTGGCGCCCGGTTTCGTGCGCACCGCGAGCGGCACGACCGTGCGTGCCGATCTCACCGTTTGGGCAGCCGGCATCAAGGCGCCGTCCGTGCTCACCAAGTTGGACGGCCTCACGGTGAATCGGCTCGGGCAGTTGTGCGTGCGGCGCACATTGCAAAGCGAGATCGACGACGATATCTTTGCGCTCGGCGATTGCGCCGCTTGTCCTTGGCCCGGCAACGAGCGCAATGTGCCGCCCCGCGCACAGGCCGCGCACCAGCAAGCAAGCTTCTTGCTGAAAGCGTTTGCGCGGCGCCTCGACGGCAAGCCGCTGCCAGAGTTCACCTACCGCGACTTCGGCTCGCTCGTATCGCTCGGTCATTTCGATGCGGTCGGAAATCTGATGGGTGGGGTGATCGGCGGCAGCCTGCTTGTCGAAGGCTTGTTTGCGCGCTTTATGTATATGTCGCTGTATCGGTTGCATATTGCCGCGCTGCACGGCTATCCGCGGATGGTGCTCGATACGGTGGCGCACTGGCTGCGCCGCACGACGCTGCCGCGCGTCAAGCTGCACTAAGCGGCTGCCAGCAACCTGCGACCGTCTTCTTCTACCAACAAGGAGCGCACGATGCTTGACCCCGATATCGACAGTCTCATCCCGCACGTCCCATTCAGCCGCCGCACCTTCCTGAGCGCGGCGCTCGGCACCGGGTTCGCGGCCGCCGTGCTGCCGGTATCAGCGCAAACGATCCATACCGACAGTGCCGGGCTCGAGGCGGGCGAGATCGCCTTTCGCTCGATGGGCACGCTCGTGCCCGCGTATCGGGCGCAGCCGGCGGGCAAGCGGCGCTTGCCGGTCATCATCGTGATTCACGAAATCTTCGGTGTGCACGAGCATATCGCCGACGTGTGCCGGCGCTTCGCCAAGCTCGGTTACCTGGCGATCGCACCGGATCTGTTCTCGCGCTTCGGCAACGCGAGCGCTTACTCGTCGATGCAGCAATTGAACGACGAGATTGTCAGCAAAGTGCCGGACGAGACGGTGATGGCCGATCTGGACGCTGCCATCGAGTGGGCGGGCGAGAATGGCGGCGATCTTCAACGGGTCGGTGTCAACGGGTTCTGCTGGGGTGGCAGGCAGGCGTGGCTCTTCGCCGAGCACAATCCGCGCGTAAAAGCGACCGTGGCATGGTACGGTCGCGTGGCGGGCCCGCATGCGGCGACGACGCCCGCCAATCCCATCGATCGCGTCGCCGACCTTCATGCGCCGGTGCTTGGCCTTTATGGCCGGCAGGACACGGGCATTCCCCAGGACACGCTCGAACAGATGAAAGCGCTGATCGCCACGCAAGCGCCGCCGGCGGCGCGCGGCTCGGATTTCGTCGTGTATGACGACGCCGGCCATGCGTTCTTCGCCGATTATCGGCCGAGCTATCGCAAGGCGGATGCCGAGGACGGCTGGCGCCGCGCACTCGCCTGGTTCAAGGAGCACGGCGTTTCATAGGCGGCTGCCCTTCCGTGGGCGCCGCCTCGCGGCTTGATCGCGGCGAATCAAGCCGCTCGAGCTGCCCGCCCGCTCAAGGATTGGGCCCTGTCGCCACCGGCCGCGAGGGATCGGCGCACCATTCGCTCCACGAGCCCGCGTACAGCGCGGCACCGTGCAGCCCTGCCACTTCCATTGCGAGTGCGTTATGACAGGCCGTGACGCCCGAGCCGCAGTGCAGCATGACGTGCTCGGGCTGCTTCTGTCCGACGATTGCCGCAAACTCATCGCGCAATGTGTGTGCGGGTTTGAAACGCCCGTCGGCAGCGAGGTTGTCCTTGAAGAAGCGGTTGCGCGCGCCGGGAATATGGCCGGCGACAGGATCGATCGTTTCGTTTTCCCCGCGATAGCGATCGGCCGAGCGCGCGTCGATGACGATATTCTCGTGTGTCGTCAAATTGGCGAGCACGTGCTGCGCATCGACCGTGACGGCGAGCGGCGCGCGAGCCTTGAAGTCGCCGCGAGCACGAGCAGGCGCCGCGGCCGTGTCCACTTGCAAACCCGCAGCCTGCCAAGCCTGCACGCCGCCGTCGAGCAGGGCCACCGAGTCGTGGCCCAGCCAGCGCAGCAGCCACCAGAGCCGCGCGGCGTACATGCCGGCCTGCGCGTCATAAGCGACAACCTGCTGGCCCTGCATCAGCCCGTGCGCGGCGAGCGTGTCGACGAGCACCGACCGTTCGGGTAGCGGATGACGCCCGTTCTTGCCCGTCTTCGGGCCCGACAAGTCATGCTCGAGATGCAGATAGCGGGCACCCGGAATATGGCCGCCCGCGTAAGCCTGCTCGCCGGCGTCGGGCTTGGCGAGATCGAAGCTGCAGTCGAAAACGAGCACGCTTTGCGCGTCGCCCGCCAGACGCTCGGCGAAGTTGGCGGCCGAAATGAGCGTTGTGTAGTGAGTGTGCGGCATGATGGGCTCCTCGTTGGCGCGCGCGTCCGGCTTGAGCGACGAATGCTTGCAGTGTAAATAAACAACGGGCAAAAAGGGTGGTGCCTTCTTGCCCGTTCTCGCCTTCGCGATTCGATTCCCGAGGCTCAGATGGTCCCGAGCTCGCGCCGAAGGAATTCGTGGAAGTGCTGCATGCCGTCCTCCATCGGACTTTGATAGGGGCCGACTTGCGATTCGCCGCGCCGCATCAGCGCGAGCCGGCCGGCGTCCATCCGTTCGGCGATTTCATCGTCTTCGCGCGCCGTTTCCATATATGCCGCGCGCTCCGCCTCGACGAATTCCCGCTCGAAGAGCGCGAACTCCTCGGGGTAATAGAACTCGACGATATTCGTGGTCTTGCGCGGTCCGCGCGGAATGAGCCACGACACGACGAGCACGTGCGGGTACCATTCGATCATGAGGCCCGGGTAGTAGACCATCCAGATCGCGCCGTACTCGGGCGGCTCGCCGCCGCGCACGCGCAGCACCTCGTCGTGCCATTTGCGGTATGTCGGGCTGCCGGCCTTGGCCAGCCCGTTATGCACGCCGACGGTTTGCACGCTGTACCAGCTGCCGAATTCCCACGTGAGATCGTCGCAATTGACGAAGCTGCCGAGCCCTGGATGGAACGGCACCACGTGATAGTCCTCGAGATAGACCTCGATGAACGTTTTCCAGTTGTAGTTGCACTCGTGCACTTCGACGTGATCGAACATGTAGCCCGAAAAATCGAAGTGGTGCCGCGTGCCGAGCTTCGCGAGGTCCTTGGCCACGTTGCGGCCCTGCGCCTCGAATAGCAGACCTTGCCAGTTTTGCAGTGGCGTCGCGCCAAGGTTCAGGCAGGGATTGTCGGCAAAGTGCGGGGCGCCGAGCAGTTCGCCGTCGAGGTTATAGGTCCAGCGGTGCAGAGGGCAGACGATATTGTCGGCGTGGCCTCGGCCGTTGAGCATGATCGCCTGACGATGACGGCAGACGTTGGACAGCAGCTCGACTTGCGAGCGCTGGTTGCGCACGAGCACGCGGCCTTCGCTTTCGCTCGGCAGCGCAAAATAATTCCCGGCTTCGGGCACCATCAACTCATGCCCGACGTAGCGAGGACCTTGCTTAAAAAGGGTTTCGAGTTCGCGCTCGAGAAGCGCTTCGTCAAAGTAAGCCGTGACTGGCAGTTGGCTTGAGATAGCCTTCAACTGCAAAGCATTGCTCAGATTGGACATTCCCACTCCCGATGAAGACGTGAAAGCAGTGAACAACCCAACCATCGAAGATTCGATTTAGGGAGCCGGCGATTATACCTTGTCCCCCCTTTTTGGGGTATCTAAGCCTATGATTTGGAAAAGGACGTGCCGGTGATCGCGTTCTCCGTGTTCAAACGTCTGATATTTGGGCCTTCGTGTGTGTGTGCGGCGCAGGCGCGTTGGGGTTTCAAGGCGGCACGGCGCCGGGACACCGGTAGGACGAACGCGGGGGCCGACGCCTCTGTCGTTCGAAGTGTTCGCAACGGGCGTGCCCGGCCTAGGCCGGATGGCGGCGGGGCAAGCGGCGCCCCTAGGTCGGCTGTTTACGGGGAAGCTGTATTGCAGAGCAGCTTGCGGACCGGCCTGAACGCGTAGTAGAACTTTGGCGACGGGAACCCCGACTTCTGCCTTGTGGGAAACGTTGCGTCGAGATGTTGAACGGATGAGAATTTTGCCCGCACGGGCGGCCGACGTAGCGCCGCGACACCGGGCTGGAAAAACGCGGAGTACTCATGGTAGAGGAAGGCCCGGGAGCTGCGAGCGACGAAGCGAGGGTCCTGCTTCTGATGGAAGGCGCACGTAACGACCGAATTGCTCACGCCAAGAAAGGCAATCTCGAATATTAGTTGTTGTCAAATAGGAAAGTGGCGCCGGTGCACAGATGGGTCGGAATCGGCGCTTTTGCCGTAGAATGTCCGACTTGTTTTTAATTCAACCCCTATCTCAATGGCGAACACCGCACCCGAGGACACCGCTTCTCCCCCTCCGGGCGGGCGAGATGGCGATGCCGCGCTGCCCGACAGCTATGAGGCGGCGGTGGCGGAACTGGAGGGGCTGGTTGCGCGCATGGAAGGCGGCACCCTGAGCCTCGAGGAGTCGCTTGCCGCTTACCGGCGCGGGGCGGCGCTCGTGGCCTTCTGTCAGCAACAATTGGAAAGAGTGGAGCAGCAGGTGCGCGTGCTCGATGGCGACACGCTCAAGCCGTTGCCCGCCAGCCCAGCTCCCGCGGATAGCGGAGACGATCTATGACTTTTGATGAATGGATGCGCGCGGTGCTCGCGCGTGTCGAGGCAGCACTCGAACGTTATTTGCCCGAGCCCGCTGTCGCGCCGGCGCAACTACATGAGGCGATGCGCTACGCGGTCCTCGGCGGCGGCAAGCGCGTGCGTCCGCTGCTGGCGCATGCGGCAGGCGAACTGACGGGCGCTACGGCTGGCGCGCTCGAGGCGGCGTCGGCGGCGCTGGAGATGATTCACGTCTATTCGCTGGTGCACGACGACATGCCGTGCATGGACGACGACGAACTGCGCCGCGGCAAACCCACGGTGCACGTCAAGTACGATGAGCCGACGGCGCTGCTCGTCGGCGATGCGCTGCAATCGCAAGCATTCGTTGCGCTGACGGACGATACGGTGCTCGACTCCCGTGCACAGGCCGCGCTCGTGCGCGAACTGGCGCTTGCGAGCGGCTCGGTCGGCATGGCGGGCGGCCAGGCGATCGATCTGGCGAGCGTCGGGCTCGCGCTGTCGCGGCCGGAACTCGAAACAATGCATCGGATGAAAACCGGGGCGTTGTTGCGCGCGTCGGTGCGCATGGGCGCGCTTGCGGGCACGGCGCCTGACGTGGCCACGCTGGGCGCGCTGGATGCTTATTCACGCGCTGTGGGCCTCGCGTTTCAGGTGGTCGACGACATTCTCGACGTGACGACCGATTCCGCGACGCTTGGCAAGACCGCGGGCAAGGATGCGAAGGACGGCAAGCCGACCTACGTATCGATCATCGGGCTCGACGCTTCGCGCGCGCTCGCTGCGCAGTTGCGCCGCGACGCTCACGAAGCGCTCGCGCCTTTCGGGGAGCGCGCGCGACGCCTCGCCGAACTTGCTGATCTGGTGGTTAACCGGGTGAGCTGAACGCGACGCCCGCCGCCGCGCGCGAAATGAGGGGGTGCGCGAGAAAAAAAGCGGGCGCGCAGGTTTTCCTACAATGGAACGACGATGTACGACTTGCTGAAAACTATCGACGACCCGGCGGATTTGCGCCGCCTCGAGCGCCGTCAACTGACACCGCTTGCCGACGAACTGCGCGCCTTCGTGCTCGACAGCGTCTCGCAAACGGGCGGACATTTGTCGTCCAATCTCGGCACGGTGGAGCTGACGATCGCGCTGCACTACGTGTTCGACACGCCACACGATCGTATTGTCTGGGACGTGGGTCACCAGACCTATCCTCACAAGATCCTCACCGGCCGGCGCGATCAGATGCCCACCTTGCGTCAGCGCGGCGGCATATCCGGCTTCCCGCGCCGTGTCGAATCGGAGTACGACACCTTCGGCACCGCGCACTCGAGCACGTCGATTTCGGCTGCGCTCGGCATGGCGATCGCGAGCAAGCTCGAGGGCAAGAACCGCTTCTCGATTGCCGTGATCGGCGATGGCGCGATGACTGCCGGCATGGCATTCGAGGCGATGAACAACGCGGGCGTGTGCGACGACCTGCCGTTCCTCGTGATTCTCAACGATAACGACATGTCGATTTCGCCGCCTGTCGGCGCGCTGAACCGGCACCTTGCCCGATTGATGTCCGGCCGCTTTTACGCGGCTGCGCGCGCCGGCGTCGAACGCGTGCTGCGTGTTGCGCCGCCGATGCTCGAGCTTGCACGCAAGCTCGAGGAGCACGCGAAGGGAATGGTCGTGCCGGCCACGCTCTTCGAGGAGTTCGGCTTTAACTACATCGGCCCGATCGACGGCCACGACCTCGATTCGCTGATTCCAACGTTGCAGAACATCCGCGAGCTGCGTGGGCCGCAGTTCCTGCACGTCGTGACGAAGAAGGGCCAAGGCTACAAGCTGGCCGAAGCGGACCCGGTGCTCTATCACGGCCCCGGCAAGTTCAATCCGGCAGAGGGCATCAAGCCGCCGTCGTCGCCGAGCAAGAAGACGTATACGCAGGTTTTCGGTGAATGGCTTTGCGAC
>DASZGN010000246.1:0-13602 GCA_035938775.1 Trinickia sp. | reverse complement strand
CGCGTCTGCCGCCTCGTCAGTTGGCGGCCACGAATGAGCATCATTTCATTCTGGCGGTGCCAGGTATTGCATAAATCCGCTACGAAGCACGAGCGATGGGGAAAATCCGAAGAATTCGACAAACGTGCGCGTCATATGAGCCGCATCTGAAAAGCCGCATCGGCTGGCGAGCGTCGTCAGCCTCTCCGCGCGCGAGATCTGTTCGAGCGCGAGCCGGTACCTTTGCCACACGACATATGAACGAAGCGGCATGCCAATGGTGTCGGCAAAAAGATGCGATAGCCGATCCTCCGACAGCCCGACCATGGAGCCGAGCCGCTGAAGCGTTGGACGCTCGGGCAAGCTGGCATGCACGCACGCGAGCACGTCAGCCACCCGATCATCGCGTGGAGTGTGCTTCAATGCGGACCCGCTCGCCGCCTCGAGCGCCGCATCGATTGCTGGTGCGGCCAGCGGGGACGCCAAGCCGACATTGAACAGACTGCCTAATTCGTCGCGCAGTCCCGAGAAGTGGAGGTCGTCGAAAACGACAGCGGCGGCGCCCTGCAGCCGGTCTTGCAGCGCGTGATAGCGGGGGTGCCCCGGTTCGACATTCACGCTGAGCAGATTACAGTGCTCCGCGCGAATCGAGCGAGCCTGTTTGGGCGCGACCAGCACTGCGGTTGCGTCGATGCAGGTCGTGTTGGCGGCCGCGCGCATGCGCAGCTGAAACGCCCGCCCGGTGGTGGAGAGCAGTAACGTCACAACGGGACGCCTGGTCAAACCTGCAGTGAGCCCAGGTATCGATACGAACATGAGATGCGGCGCGAAATGACATCGCGGCGGGAGCTTACTTGCTTGCATGAACCCCTCTTGAGGTCGAGCCCGGATGGCGATGCGGGGCAACGCGTTATTGCCCCCGAGCCCTCGCTCAAAACCGGTAATTTACTGCCACAAAGGTCACGATTGGATCAAGCTTTACCTTGGCCACACTGTGCACGGATTGCCCATTGGGTAAAGCGGTGGTCAAGTTGGACTTGGTGCTTAACGGCACGTAGGAGACCGACAAGCCCGCCGACCAATGTCGATCGAAGTTGTAGTTCAAACCCGCATTGAAGACCGGCGCAAATTCACTATTAATCTTGGCCTTGGTCGGCAGGCTTGCTGTCTGGCCATTCGTGAACTGCAGGCTCAACGCCTGCTGGAATGCCGGATTCACATGGCCGCCGTTGAACCAGATATAGCTCACCCCCAATCCGACATAGGGGCGCCATTTCGATTCCGCCTGCCTGAAATAATACTTCAGCACCAGTGCCGGACTCCACTGCTTAACATCGCCGAGCGGATTGATTGACGGGGAGGCGAGTACACCAGTACCGGTAAATGTGAATTTCGCGGGGATACCGC
Source organism: Trinickia sp. (assembly GCA_035938775.1). Lineage (GTDB taxonomy): Bacteria > Pseudomonadota > Gammaproteobacteria > Burkholderiales > Burkholderiaceae > Trinickia. The sequence goes on along the minus strand of DASZGN010000246.1, from coordinate 12,216 downwards.
CGGCCTGCTCAAGCGCAATATGATCGGTGAAAAAATGGGTTATCGTGATCCCTAGCGTATCCGCGTTATCGACCCTAGTCCCCGTGTTTGGAACAGCCACTCCCTCAACCTTGAGGGGGTCGCTCGAGTCCATAGGCGCGAAGTGCACCCACCCAAGTCCGATGACAGTACTACCAGCCGACTGAGCATGCGCCCCCGCGCTCAATAGCAGCGCGATGGCGGATAGCGTGCAATTCCTCAACCGCATCCTCGACTCCTCGTTAATTTAGTTATGGCGCAGTTCAGTTACCGGCTTGACGACGTCCAGGACTTCTTTGGTCCCCGAAACAGGTTGATGACCCGCCAGCCCTGATTTTCCAGCCACTGCGCATCGTGCGACTTGAACGAAACCGCTATCTTTCACATCGGGAATACCCTTTCTTCCCAGACCCGCGGCATGCCGACACGCGCTTTGCATTCATAGCGGTCAAGAATGAGGTTCTCTTGGAGTGCATATGCACATATTGACGGCGCCCGGGCGACACCATGGCGCCATTGTCAGCCATGCCGACTAGCGCAACGCTAAAGCAAAGCCGGCGTCCCCACCCACACCAGCACGGCCTCCTCGTCGCCGGTATTTTCCCAACCGTGCGCATCGGCGGAATCGTAGTGCGCCGAATCGCCCTCGCGCATCGCGACCGTCTTGTCTCTGAGCGTCAGCGCGACGGTACCCGTGAGCACGTACCAGAACTGTTCGCCCGTACGCATCGCCACCTCGGCAAGCTTTTGCCCGGCAGGCACTCGCACAAGCACCGCCTCTATGCGTCCGCCTTCCATCACTTGCGTAAGACGTGCGAACTGATTGCTCCGATTCGCAAAACCGAAAAACGATAGCGCATTGCCGCGCGTAATAGAGCGTTGCTCGCGCGGCGCATCGAGCAGGTATTCGACATTCACGTCCAGCGCGCGCGCAATCGCCATCAGCGAATTGACAGACGGCCGCGCGAGTCCGCGCTCGATTTGCGAGAGAAACGCAGTGGAGATGCCGGCGCGTGTTGCCGTCTCATCGAGCGTCAGCTTCAGATGTTGCCGTAGCGAGCGAATCTTCGACCCAAGCACGGTGCCGAGCCGTTCGTCGCCCTGCAACACCTCCGGCACATGCGCCTTACCGTGCGCAACCTTGCTTCGCGTCATGAACGTTCCGTCTCGGTGTCGGGCAACGCCTGCGCGGGCGTGCCGTCATTGCGCGGCGCGCTTGACGTGGGGTCGGCCCCGCAAGGCTTGCGCCGCTCGGTCGCGCGCATGACAAGGTAAAACGCGATCGGCGTGAAAACGAGGCCAAGCAGGGTCGCCGCGATCACGCCCCCGAACACGCCCGTACCGATCGAGTGCCGGCTTTCCGCGCCGCCGCCGCTCGAGAAGACGAGCGGCACCACACCCAACAGGAACGCGGCGGACGTCATGACGATGGGCCGAAAGCGCATTGCGCACGCCTCGATGATGGCCTCGGCAAGCGGCGTGCCGCGCGCATGAAGATCGCGCGCAAACTGCACGATCAGAATCGCGTTTTTGCCGGCGAGCCCGATCACGGTCACCATGCCGATCTTGAAGTAGACGTCGTTCGGCAAGCCGCGCACGAGCATCGCCGCCACCGCGCCGATCATCGCAAGCGGTACGACGACCAGCACCGAGAGCGGAATCGTCCAGCTCTCGTAGAGCGCGGCAAGCGCCATGAACACGGCAAGCAGCGACAAGCCGATGAGAAGCGGCGTCTGCCGCGCGGCCTGCGTTTGCGCAAGCGCCGAATCGGCCCAATCGAACGAGGTGCCCGCCGGAAGTTGCGCGGCCAAGCGCTCCATCTCGGCCATGGCCTCGCCGGAGCTGTAGCCGCTCGCCTCACGCCCGGTCACGTCGAGCGACGGATAGCCGTTGTAGCGTGTGACCATGATCGGGCCGCGCGTCCAGCGCAGCGTCGCGAACGCCGAGAACGGCACCATCTTGCCGGCGGCGTTGCGCACGGAAAGATTCAGCAGGTCGGCGTCGGTCATGCGCGTGGTGGCGTCGGCCCCGATCATCACGCGCAGCATGCGTCCGCCTGCCGGATAGTCGTCGATGTACGACGTGCCGAACGTGTGGCCGAGCACATCGGCGACGGCCTCGAACGACACGCCCATCGCATAGGCTTTCGCGCGATCGACTTCGAGCGCCACACGCGGGGCATCGGGCAGCGTTTCCGAATGGACGTCCGCGAGCACCGGGCTCTTTTTCGCCAATTCGAGCAGACGCTCGCGAGCCGCATCCAGCCCGTCCTTGCCGATGCCGCCTCTGTCCTCCAGATGGAATGTAAATCCTGCGGCATGGCCGAGCCCCGGCACCGACGGCGGCAACTGCGCGATGACCTCGCCCTCGCCGATCTTGTCGAACTCGGCGTTGAGCGAATCGCGCAGCGTCAACGCATCGACATCGCGGTGCGACCAATCCTTCAGGTTGACGAACGCCATGCCCACGTTCTGCCCGCTGCCCGCGAAGCTCCAGCCGATCACCGTCGTCACGTCCGAGATTTCAGGGTGCTTGCGCAAGATGCGCTCGACCTCCTGGATCACAGTGAACGTGCGCTGCTGCGCCGCGCCTGCCGGCAACTGCACCATCACTTGAAGCTGGCCCTGGTCTTCGGTCGGCAAAAAGCCGCTCGGCAACGATGCATACATCAGCGCGCCGGCGCCGATCAGCGCGACATGGACGGCGAACACCGGCCTTGGGTGACGCAGCATGCGCGCAACGAACGTGCGATACCGGCCCGCCGTGCGCTCGAAGCCCGCGAGGAACCGTCCGCCAAAGCCGTTGGCGTCGTGCGCATCGTGCTTGGGCGGCTTCAGCAGGTTCGCGCAAAGCGCGGGCGCGAGCGACAGCGCCATGAACGCCGAGATGAGAATCGCCGCGATCATCGCAATCGAGAACTGCCGGTAGATGCCACCGACGCTGCCCGTAAAGAACGCCATCGGCACGAACACGGCCGTGAGCACCGCGGTCACGCCGACGATCGCGCCGCCGATCTGCGCCATCGCCTTGCGGGTCGCTTCGCGCGGCGCTAAGCCCTCCTCGCGCATGATGCGCTCGATGTTCTCGACGACGACGATCGCGTCATCGACGAGAATGCCGATCGCCAGCACGAGCCCGAAAAGCGTAAACACGTTGATCGACAGCCCGAACGCGTGCATCGCCAAAAACGCGCCCATGAGCGCGACCGGAATCACCACGGTCGGTACGAGCGTATAGCGCAAGTCGCGCAAGAACAGCCACATCACGCAAAAGACGAGGACGATCGCCTCGATGAGCGTGATGATCACTTCGCTGATCGCAATCTTGACGAAGTGGGCGCCGTCGTACGGAATCTCCACTGCGATGCCGGGCGGCAGCGTCTTCGACAACTGGGCGATGCGCGCGTGAATCGCGTTTGACGTTTCGAGCGCGTTGCCGAGCGGGCCGAGCTGAATGCCGACGGTCGCGGCAGTCTTGCCGTTCAAGCGCGACCAGAAGGTGTAGTCGTCACGACCGATCTCGACACGCGCGACGTCGCCAAGCCGCACGACCGAACCGTCGGCCTGCGCCTTCAGCACGATGTCCGCGAACTCGGCCGCCGTGTGCAACTCGCCGCGCACACTTATCGATGCGGTCAACATCTGCCCGTCGACGGCCGGCGCATTGCCGATCGCACCGGCGGTCACCGACGCGTTTTGCGCGCGAATCGCGGCACTCACGTCCGCCGGCGAAAGGTTGTACTCGCGCAGCTTCATCGGATCGAGCCAGATGCGCATCGCCTGATCGGCGTCCCAAAGCTGCGCGGAGCCGACACCGGGCGTGCGCTTCAACTCGCGCAGCAAGAACCGATTGAGGTAGTCGCTCAAGTCGGTGGAATTGCGCGTGCCGTCGGTCGAAACCAGCGTGACGAGCATGAGGAACGTGTTCGTCGACTTGAACGCGCTGATGCCCTGTTGCACGACTTGCTGCGGCAGGCGCGGCTCGATCTGCTTTAACCGGTTCTGCACATCGACCATCGCGATGTCGGGGTTCGTATCCGGCGCAAAGGTGATGTCGATTTCGAGGTTGCCGAGCGAGTCGCTCGTCGTTTCGTAGTACTGCATACCATCGGCGCCATCGAGGCTTTGCTCGATGAGGCTGGCGACATCGCTGTCGATCTCTTCGGCAGAGGCGCCCGGATAGGTCGCGGCGATAACGATGCGCGGCGGCGCGAGGCGCGGGTACTGCGCGATCGGCAGCATCGGCACCGCGAGCGCACCCGCGAGGATGATGGCAAGCGCGACGATCCACGCAAAGACAGGGCGATCGATGAAAAATGACGGCACGTGTTCACCCTTCGCGCGAAGCGAATGCCGGCGCGGCCACGAGGCGTGCCATGTGCAGCACGTCGGCGAGCACGCCGTCTCTCATCCCATAAGCGGGCGAGCGTCCTTCCTCGATGAAGCCGAACTTGCGGTAGAGCGCGATGGCCGGCGCGTTGTCCGCGTACACGGTGAGCTCGATGCGGCGCAGGCCGAGCTGGCGATCGGCGCAATCGACGATGGCCGAAAGGAGCGCGGAGCCGATGCCTTTGCCGACGCAGGCGTCATGAACCTGAATTGCGAGCACACCGCAATGCGAGCGGCGCGGCTTGTGCACCGCCAGAACGGCGGCGCCTACGAGCTTACCTTCGAGCTTCGCGCATAAGCGCACGGTGGGCTCGCCGCGCGTCGCGTCGCGCCGGGCGAGCGTGCTCGGCAACACGTAGGGCTGCATCAGCGTGCCATGGCGCACGCCGGGCAGGTTCAATAAGGCGGCGAGCGCATTCATGTCGGCAGACGGCTCGTGCGTTCGAATCGAAAGACCGCTCACGCTGCCTGGTTCGTGCAGGTTCTTCTTCGATGACTGATCGACGTTCATAAGAGCATCGCCGAAAAAGGAACGGCGTCGCGCAAACGCCCCATGAAATACATATCGACAAGCATGCCGTCGCGCACGACGGCGCCGCGATGGCGCGCCTCGATCTCGAAGCCGAAGTGACGATACAGGTCGATAGCGCGCTCGTTGTCGACGAACACCTCGAGTTCGAGCCGGCGCAGGCCGAGCCAGTTGTCGGCGATATCGATCAACTCCGCCATGAGCCGCTTGCCGATGCCTTGGTTGCGCCACGCTTCATGGACGGAAAGCCCGATCGATGCCGCGTGCGCACGGCGCATGCGGCCCGGTTCGATCTCGGCGCTGCCCACGAGCACGTCGCCCACCGTCGCCGCGATCGCGATCAGCGGTGGCTCGATATGTGCGAGCCATTCGCGCGTTTCCTCGAGCGTGCGATGCGGCATTTGCGTATTCGAATGCGCGAATACGGAGGGCTGGTTCGACAGCACGTGATATTGCTGCGCATCGGATTCGCGCAACGGCCGCAGCGTCAGGTCCCCCGGTAACTCGTTTGTTTTTTTTGTCGTTGTATTCATTCGTTCAGAGCGTGAGTTCGAATGATCTCGCAAGCGCCCCCGGTAGTTTCATTCCCCCGGTGGCGCGCTCGCCCCATGTGGAATCGTTCAGCAGCAATGTCGGCTCGGCATCGAGCCGCTCCAATCGATCGCCCAACAGGCGATACAGGCTATCGTCGAAACGCATCGCATCGACAGGCGCCACGATTTTTCCGCGTTCGACCCAGAACGTCGCGAAGCGCGTCATGCCCGTCATCCGGCAATTCATGCGATCCGAAAAATTGACGTACCAAAGGTTGCCGACATAAAGGCCAGTATCGAGCGCCGCCAGCACGTCGGCGGCGGCGAGGTCGCCCCCGTCCATTGCCAGCGTCGACGCGGTCTCCGACGCCCCGGCGCCGTTGGGCCGCAAGCCATGCTCGCGCGCGCTGCGCGCATTGGTCAGGCGATCGATTGCGCGACCCGCGCGAACGAGTGGCACGCTCTCGCGCAAGTAGCCGTCCTCGTTGAAACCCGGCGTGATGCCAAGGCTCAATTCCTCGGTCAGCGTCACGCGGGCGTCAAGCATTGCCTCGCCGGCATGCAGCTTGTGCAGCTCGCTGCGCGACGCGGCGTGCAGCCGCGCCGAGAACGCGCCGGCAAGCACCTCGAAAATCGACTGCATGGCGGCCGGTGCAAGATAAGCGCGATAGCGCCCCGGCGACAGCACATGCGGCGCGAGAGACAGAATGGGCAAGCGCGCCGCGGCTTCATCGACCTTGCGCGCAAACGTGGCGTCGTCCCATGCTTCGCCCGCGTATTCGCTCTTGATCGCGCGTCCGCCGCGCTCGTAGAGCGACCAGCTGAAGTTGAAGTTATCGACTTCGTACCAGCCACGGCTGCCCGTCGATGACGCGAAGCCACGCGCAAGCGTGCCCCCGGCATAGAACCCGACGAAGTCGAGCCCGCGTGTGCATTCGGCCACCACGCGCACGAGCGCGCCCGGCTCGGGCAGGGTTCCCGTGCGCCGCGTCCATTGCGTCCACTGCGAACGGTCGATCAGCAGATGAGGATCGTCGGGCGCATCGCGCAGGCTTTCGCGCAGCACGACGAGCGCCTCGGTCACGTCGCGCAGGTCGGATGCGGCGTCGCCGCCAACGGTGAACGTCGAATAAGCTTGACGCGCGCCGTCGATCAAGCGCAACGTCAGCCTGCCTTGCGACACGCTGCCGATTTGCCTGACCTTGCCCTCGTTGAAGCGAATGAATTCGGATTGTTCTGCGGAGAGCGACGTGAGCGTGATCTCGTCGCCTTGCCGCAGCCCGTCGATCCTATCGGCGAGCCACGCGAAATGGCGCTGCCAATCGGTGCTTTGATCGCGAGTGGAATCGGCTGACGTCATCACGCGCCTCCGAAAACGTCGACGTCGCCGAAGAGGCACGCGGGCGATGCATGGCCGACGCGAATGATCTGCGCCGGCTCGCCCTTGCCGCAAAACGGCGTGCCGTAGACTTCGCGCGTCGCCTCGTTGCCGACCGCCTTCAGGCTGCGCCAAAAGCTCGCTGAAATGCCGCGATAGTTGGGCTGCTTCACCACCTGCGTGAGCTTGCCGTTCTCGATCAACTGGCCGAATTCGCAGCCGAATTGAAACTTGTTCCGGTGGTCGTCGATCGACCACGACGTATTCGCGCGCATCAGGACGCCGTGCTCGGTGCCGGCGATCATATCCTCGAGCGAGCTTGCACCGGGCTCGATGTTCAGGTTCGCCATCCGATCAATCGGCGGCCGGTTCCAGCTCGACGCGCGGGAGTTCGCCACGCCCGGCAACTGCGCGCGCTGCTGCGAGAGCGTGCCGCCCAGCGGCCGCTCGAGCACACCGTTGCGAATCAGATAGTGCTTGCGCGCCTCGGCGCCCTCGTCGTCGAACGCATACGACGCCGCCTGGCCCGTGAGCGCCGGATCGAACGTCACATTCAGCAGCTCGGAGCCGTAACGGTAGGTGCCAAACATGTCAGGCTTGACGAAACTCCAGCCCGCAAAGTTGCGTTCGTCACCGAGAATGCGATCGAGCTCGAGCGGATGACCGATGGACTCGTGAATCTGCAACATCATCTGATCGGGCATCAGCAGCAGATCGCGCACGCCCGTCGGACAGTTCGGGGCGGCGAGCAGTTGCAGCGCCTCGTCGGCGACACGTGCGCCTGCGCCGTCAAAACCGTAGTGGGCAAGAATCTCGGGGCCGCCTTGCGCGAGCAGCGCATGCCCCCCGGCGAGCGAGCGCACCTGGGTGTCGCCGTGTGCGTGGGCCGCGACGCTCAGATGCGGCATCACGAAGCGAAAGCGCTGATCGATGCAGACTCCGTCGCTCGTGACAAAGCACTGATCGGTATGCGTGATTTGCACGCTTGCCGTGCGCTCGACGATGCGCGAATCGATCGACGCGCCCGCGCATTCATGCGCAAGACGCTCGAGCCATTCGTGGCGCGTGGGCAGCGGGCTGTCAGCATTGGGCGACACGTACGCGCCGCTTTTCGCCGCGCGCACCATGAGCCGTTGATCGACGAGCGCCACGGTGGCCGCGGCGCGCGCGCGTTCGCTCGCGCGTGAAAGCGCGGCCTGCAGGCCGGCGGGAGAAAGGTCGGCGGTGGCGGCATAGCCCGCCCCTCGCCCGCACCACGCGGTGAGCATCGCCCCGCGATCGCGTGACGTGGCGAGCGGCTGAACAACATCGTTGCGCACGACATGGTCGTCGACCCGTTCGTCGACGATGCGCAGCGACCAGAAATCGGCGCTGCTTTTCAGTGTCCTGGCAACGTGAGTCCAGCCTTCATCGCTCATGCAAGCTCCTCGCGCGCATCCGCCTGCGGTTCGGCCATCGACGCGGCCAGCAACGACTGCGTGTACGGATGCGTCGGCGCACGCAGCACGTCGAGCGTATCACCCGCTTCGACGATGCGCCCCGATTTCATCACGACGACACGATGCGCCATGGCGCGCATCACCGCCAGATCGTGTGTGATGAAAAGATAGCTGAGCCCGTATTTCTTCTGCAAACGCGTAAGCAGACCGAGCACCTGCTGTTGAACCGACACGTCGAGCGCGCTCGTCGGCTCATCGAGCACCAGGAATTCCGGCTCGACGGCCAGCGCGCGCGCGATAGCGATGCGCTGGCGCTGGCCGCCCGAAAATTCGTGCGGATAGCGCACGAGCGCATCGCCAGGCAGGCCCACTTCCTCGAGCAGCGCGACGACGCGCGCACTGCGCGCCGCCGCATCGAGTGCAGGGCGATGGATGCGCAGCCCCTCGCCGACGATCTGTTCGATCGTCATGCGCGGCGAGAGCGAGCCGAACGGATCCTGGAACACCACCTGCATGCGTGCGCACAGTGCACGCCATTGATCGCTCGACGAACGATGCGCGGCAAGCGATTTGCCACCTATTTTTACCGCGCCCGCCGCGGCGCGCTGCAAGCCGAGCACGGTGGACGCGAGCGTCGACTTGCCCGAGCCCGATTCGCCGACGATGCCAACGGTCTCGCCACGCCGCAATGTCAGGTCGACATCCTGCAGCGCACGAAACTTCGCACTGCCGAATATCCCTTTCAAGCCTTTCGCGCTCGTGCTGTAGTCGACGGCGAGCCCTTCGATGTCGAGCACTTTCGGCGCATCGTGCGGCACGGAGTCGATCGCGCGAACCGGCTCGCTGTCGAGCAGGCGCTTCGTATAGGGGTGCTGCGGATTCGCAAAGAGCGCTTCGGTCGTGTTCGTTTCCACGAGCACGCCCTTTTCCATCACGGCGACGCGCTGCGCGAAGCGCTTCACGAGATTCAGATCGTGCGTGATCAAGAGCACGGCCATGCCGCGCTCGGCCGCTTCCTGCTCTTGCAACTCGATCAGCAGATCGACGATCTGCTGTCGCACGGTCACATCGAGTGCCGTGGTCGGTTCGTCAGCCAGCAACAGACGCGGCCGGCACGCGAGCGCCATTGCGATCATCGCGCGCTGACGCTGGCCGCCGGAGAGCTGGTGCGGAAAGCTGTCGATTCGCCGCTCCGGCTCGGGAATGCCCGTGCGACGCAAGAGCTCGATGCCGCGCGCACGCGCCGCGTTCGGACGCAGTCCTTCGTGCAGACGCAAGCTCTCGGCAATCTGCTTGCCGACCGTATAGAGCGGGTTGAGCGCCGTCATCGGCTCCTGGAACACCATCGCAACATCGGCGCCGCGAATGCCGCGCATTTGCTGCTCCGTCTTTTGCAGCAGATCGTCGCCGTCGAGCAGGATCTTTCCGGCGAGCTTCGCATGCTGCACGAGCCGCAGAATCGACAGTGCCGTCACGCTTTTGCCTGAGCCCGACTCGCCGACAAGCGCGACGCGCTCGCCGCGCCCGATCGCGAGGTTCAGATCGCGCACGACTTGCTTGTCGCCAAATGCGATCGAGAAATTTTCGATACTAAGCAGGGGCTTGTTGCTCATCACTTGGCCCCTCCGAAAGCCGAACCACGATTACGGGTATCGAGCGCATTGCGCAGCGCATCGCCCATGAACGTCAAAAGCAGCAGCGTGATGACAAGCGCCGAGAACGCCGACACCGAAATCCACCACGCGTCGAGGTTGTTCTTGCCTTCCTGCAGAAGCTCGCCGAGGCTTGGTGTGGGCGGCGGCACGCCGAGCCCGAGAAAGTCGAGGCTCGTGAGCGAGAGAATCGCCGCGCTCATGCGAAACGGCAGGAACGTGATGACGGGTGTAAGACTGTTGGGCAGCACGTGGCGCCAGATGATCTGCCAATTCGACAGCCCCATCGTGCGCGCCGCCTTCACGTAATCGAGCGAACGGTTGCGCAGGAATTCGGCGCGCACGTAATCGGACAGCACGAGCCAGCCGAACATCGACAGCAAGATGAACAGCAGCCACAGCGTGGGCTCGAAGATCGAGGCGAAGATGATCAGCAGATAAAGGTCCGGCATCGACGCCCAGATCTCGATGAACCGCTGGCCGACCAGGTCGACGCGTCCGCCGTAGAAGCCTTGCAACGCGCCGGTAAGCACACCGATCGCCACGCCCGAGACCGTCAGCGCCAAAGCCATCAGCACCGATACGCGAAAACCATAGAGCAGCCGCGACAGCACATCGCGCCCGAACTGATCGGTGCCCAGCCAGTTCGATGACGACGGCGGCGCCGGGAACGGCCGCACCGCGAAGTAGTCGATCGTGTCGTAGTAGTTGTGATTCGGCGGGTAGATCGCGAAGTTGCCGTTCGACTGAATGCGCGAGCGGATATACGGATCGAGGTAGTTCGTGCGCGCGGGGAAGTCGCCGCCGAACTGCGTCTCCGGGTACTCCTTCAGGATCGGAAAGTAATAGTGGCCCTCGTAGCGCACGATGAGCGGCTTATCGTTGGCGATGAGTTCGCCCACGAGGCTCACCGCGAACAGCGCGACGAAGATCACGAGGCTCCAGTAGCCAAGCCGCTGACTCTTGAAGCGCAGCCACGTCCGCCGCCACGGCGAGATCGACGCGACCGGCGCACCGGCGACCGGCTTAGCGGTCCATGCGCTCGAATTGGATGCGGGGGTCGACGAGGACATAGCAGACGTCAGCAATGAGTTTGGTTACGAGGCCGATCAGGGTGAACAGAAAGAGCGAGCCCAACACTACCGGGTAATCGCGGCGAATCACCGAGTCGTACGAAAGTTGGCCCATGCCGTTGAGCGAGAAAAGCGTTTCGATCAACAGATTGCCGTTCAGGAATGCGCCCACGAACGCGGCCGGCAGGCCGGTCAAGAGCGGAATCGCGGCGTTGCGCAGCACGTGCTTCCAGAGCACATCGCGCTCGGGCGCGCCCTTTGCGCGCGCGGTCAGCACGTATTGCCGGCCGATCTCCTCGAGGAACGTGTTCTTCGTGAGGATCGTGACGATCGCAAAGTTGCCGACGACCGATGCCGTGACCGGCAGCACCATGTGCCACGCGTAGTCGAGCAACTTGCCGATCGTCGTGAGATCGTCGAAGTTGTCGGACGTGAGGCCGCGCATCGGGAACACCTGCCAGAACGTGCCGCCGCCGAAGAGCATGAGGAGCAGCACGCCCAGCACGAAGCCCGGGATTGCATAGCCGACGAGCACGAGCACGCTCGTCACCGCATCGAAGCGCGAGCCGTTGCGCACAGCCTTGGCGATACCGAGCGGCACGGACACTACATAGGTGAGGAAGATGGTCCACACGCCGAGCGAGATCGACACGGGCAGCTTCGACCGAATCACCTCCCACACGCTCTCGTGCTGGAAGTACGACTGCCCGAGATCCAACGTCGCGTAGCTCTTCAGCATCAGGAAGTAACGCGTGAGCGGCGGCTTGTCGAAGCCGAACTGCTTCTTGATCTGCTCGATCTGCTGCGGGTCGACGCCCTGGCTCGCGTGATAGCCGCCACCGCCGGAGCCGCCGCCGTCGCCGCCGTGATTGGGCGAGCCATGGCGCAACTGCGTGACCATCTGTTCCACCGGGCCGCCCGGCACGAATTGCGTGACGACGAATGTGAGCGTGACGACCCCGACGATCGTCGGAATCATCAGCAGCAGACGTCTGAGAATGTAGGCGAGCATGGCACTCCTCAATGCGCTGCGGACGCGGGGGCGGCGATCGAGACCGACGCTGGTTCATTGCCGCCCTGCGGTTTGCGGTACCAGTAATCGACGATCCAGTCCTCACCCTGGTACGAGACGGGCAGGACAGCCGGATGACCCAGCGAAGTCTTGTAGCCGATACGCCAGTTCGGCTCGTAATACTGCGGCACCAC
>DASZGN010000245.1:0-4651 GCA_035938775.1 Trinickia sp. | reverse complement strand
GCTACGGCTACTGGCAGGGCGATGAAGTGCTCAAGTTCGCCGCGGCTGTGCTCGCCGACGTATGCGATCCGACGCGCGATTTTCTCGGGCACGTCGGCGGTGACGATTTCCTGATTCTCTTTCAGAGCGAAACCTGGTACGCGCGTGTCGAGCGCGCGATCGAGACGTTCAACACCGGCGCGCTGCGTTTTTATGCCGACAAGGACCGCGCTGGCGGCGGCATCCACGGCGAGGACCGGCGCGGCAGCCCGACGTTTTTCGGCTTCGTGACGATGGCGATCGGCTGCGTGCGCGTGACGACGGACGCGAACAGCCACGGGCGCTACGGAAGCGAGGAGATCGCGTCGGTGGCGGCGCTGGCGAAGCATCGCGCCAAACAGGAGGCGAACGGCTTCTTTCTTATCGATTTCGATGATGGCGCCGCGCTGCTGCACAAGAACGAGAGTGCCGCTGCTGCCGCAAGCGCCGTCTAGAGCGCGCTGGCTCGGTTAGCGGCGCAACGCCTGCAAGCCACGAAAGCCTTGGCGACATCGCGCACCTTCGTCAGGTGATCCGCGGGCAGCCCGATGTGTTCGGCCAACGGCCCGCGCGGTTGGTCGGCGCATAGCGCTATGCCGCGCACCAGCGGCTCTTGCTTGCTTGGCGCGCGTGTCTCGCGCCGCCCGACGCACGCGCGGCGCTCATCGCCCCATCTCCCGACATCATCTTCGCTTTGCCCTCGCTTATGGGGGCTGGCCAAACGCGTCCCGCGGCATAGCCGGCTCCGGCTCAGCTCCCGCTTTCCGATCATTCATGCACTGGCCCGAGTGGCCCGAGTGGCCCGAGTGGCCCGAGTGGCTCGAGTGGCTCGAGTGGCTCGAGTGGCTCGAAATCCGTCCGCCCGATTCGAAAAACACGCTGTCGTTTAGTTAATTTTACTAAACAACAAAGTGTTCTAGATTCCATGTCTATCAAACACTTACCGAATTTATCGAGCGCCGCTCGAGGTTTTTTGGACGACTTTTACTATACAATCGGCCATATCAAGGTTCGCTGAAAATCATCGACGATGGCCACCACCATTCGCGACATCGCCCGGGCGGCGAACGTGTCAATTGGCACCGTGTCGCGGGCACTCAAGAATCAGCCTGGCTTGTCCGAAGGGACACGCTTGCGTGTCGTCGAAATTGCGCGTCGGCTCGGCTATGACGCGACGCAGCTGCGTCCGCGCATCCGGCGCCTCACGTTCCTGTTGCATCGCCAGCACAACAACTTCGCCGCGAACCCGTTCTTCTCGCACGTGCTGCACGGCGTCGAGGATGCCTGCCGAGCGCGCGGCATCGTGCCGTCGTTGCTCACCGCCGGCCCCACTGAAGACGTCACCGAGCAGCTGCGCCTGCATGCGCCCGATGCGATCGCCGTCGCCGGCTTCGTCGAGCCCGAGACGCTCGCCGCCCTCGCCGCGATGCAGCGCCCGCTCGTGCTCATCGACCTGTGGGCGCCGAACGTGCGCTCGGTCAACCTCGACAACGACGCCGGCGCCGCGCTCGCAATGCGGCATCTGTTCGCGATGAACCGCACGCGCGTGGCGTTCATCGGCGGCTCGCTCGCGCACTACAGCATCGCGCAGCGCGCGCTTGGCTACCGGCGCGCGTTCTTCGAAGCCGGTCTGCTGTTCGATCCGTCGCTCGAGACGACGATCGATGCGCATCTGCCGCCCGACGAAGGCGCCGCGCTCGCCATGGCGCGGCTCCTCGATGCGCGCGGTGAGAACGCCGCGCCGAACGCCGTATTCGCCTACAACGACGTGGCGGCGCTCGCCGCGATGCGTGTGTGCCTCGCGCGCGGCTTGCGCGTGCCGGAGGACATCGCGATCGTCGGCTTCGACGACATCCCCGCCGCCGCGCACGCCACGCCACCGCTCACGTCGATCGTGGCGGACAAGGAAGCGCTCGGCGCGCTTGGCGTTCAGCTGCTGCTCGACGACGCGCCCGCCCAGCTCGAAGTTCGCCTGCCCGTGCGGCTCGTCGTGCGAGCGAGCACGGCGGGCGCTGCCGCGGATACCACCGATGCCCTCGGCAAACACGGCATTGAATCGGAAACCACGCTATGACGAAGCTCCCCAACGCGAAGAAGAACGCCAAGCCCGCGCCGGGCGCCCTCCATGCCAACGCGGCCGTGCCGCCCGTCGACGATTTCCGCAACCGCACGTTCCTGCTCGAGCACATCGCCGACACGCTGGCGTTCTACGCGCCGACGGCACAAGACCCGTCCGGCGGCTTCTTTCATTACTTCAAGGACGACGGCACCGTCTATGACCGCACCACACGCCATCTCGTGAGCAGTTGCCGCTTCGTCTTCAACTACGCGATGGCATACCGCCACTTCGGCGACCCGCAGCATCTGGAGTACGCACGCCACGCGCTGGCGTTTTTACGCGACGCGCACTGGGACCCCGAGCTTCGCGGCTACGACTGGGAGATCGAGTGGCAAGACGGCGCAAAGCGCACGCTCGACGGCACGCGCCACTGCTACGGCCTCGCGTTCGTGCTGCTCGCGCAGGCGCACGCGGCGATGGCGGGCATCGAAGACGCACGCACGCAAATCGCCGAAACGTTCGAGCTGATGGAGCACCGCTTCTGGGACCGCGCGGCGGGCCTGTATGCCGACGATGCCACGCCCGATTGGCACGTGTCGACCTATCGCGGCCAAAACGCGAACATGCATGCAACGGAAGCCTTGCTCGCGGCTTACGAAGCGACGGGCCATCTCGTCTATCTCGATCGCGCCGAGCGCATCGCGACGAACATCACGCAGCGTCAGGCGAAGCTGTCGCACGGGCTCGTCTGGGAGCACTTCCACGCGGACTGGTCGGTCGACTGGCACTACAACGAAGAGGACAGCTCGAACATCTTTCGTCCGTGGGGCTTTCAGCCGGGGCATCAGACAGAATGGGCGAAGCTGCTCCTGATCCTCGAGCGGCACCGCCCGTTGCCCTGGTTGGTGCCGCGCGCGGTCGAGCTTTTCGACGCCGCACTCGCGCACGCCTGGGACGACGACCACGGGGGCCTCTTCTACGGCTTCGGCCCCGACGGCACCGTGTGCGACCACGACAAATATTTCTGGGTGCAGGCCGAGACGCTCGCGGCGGCTGCCCTGCTCGGTCAACGCACGGGCAGCGAGCGCTTTTGGGACTGGTACGAAGAAATCTGGCGCTACGGCTGGACGCATTTCGTCGACCATCAACACGGCGCCTGGTACCGAATCCTCACGTGCGACAACCGCAAGTACAGCGACGAAAAAAGCCCGGCCGGCAAGACCGACTATCACACGATGGGTGCCTGCTACGAAGTGCTGAACGCGCTCAACGAAGCCGACGCGCATCCGAACGAAGCGCGCAACGGCAATACGGGCAGCATGGAAAACGCGGCCGACATCGGCACCATCGGCAACACCGGCACGTCGGCGCAATGACCATGAGCACAATGAGTGCAACCATGAGCGAAGCCGCCGAAGCCGCCGAAGGCACCGAAGCCGCAGCGGAATCCGAAGCGCTGGACCCGAGCGAGTTCCCTTGGTTCGTCAGCGCCGGCGACATCCTTACGGACCTCGTACGCGGGGGCACCTCGCAATGGCTCTCGCACCCTGGCGGCGCGGGCTGGAACGTCGCGCGCGCGGTGGCGCGCCTTGGCGTGCCGAGCGCCTGCGCGGGCGCGCTCGGCACCGACTGCTTCTCCGACGAACTGTGGAATGCGAGCGTCGCGGCCGGCCTCGACATGCGCTTCATGCAGCGCGTGGACCAACCACCGCTCTTGGCGATCGTTCATGAGACGCATCCGCCCGCCTACTTCTTCATCGGCGAGCAAAGCGCCGATCTCGCATTCGATCCCGAGCTTCTGCCCGAGGGCTGGATGGCGGCGGCGAAATGGGCGCACTTCGGCGGCGTGAGCCTGGCGCGCCAGCCGCTCGGTGCGACGCTTGCAACCCTTGCAGCCGATTTGCGCGCGCATCGCGTGAAAATCAGCTTCGATCCCAACTATCGGAATCTGATGGAGCACGGCTACCGCCCGATGCTCGAAACGATGGCCGCGCTTGCCGACCTCATCAAGGTTTCCGATGAAGACCTGCGCTGCCTTTTTCGTACCGACGAGGACGCGGCCCTCGAGGCGCTGCGGGCGCTGAACCCGCACGCGGCGATTCTCGTCACGCGCGGCCCGGGCGCGGCGACGCTGCTCACGCCGGGCGAAACGATCACCGCGCTGCCGCCGCGCGTGGACGTAGTGGACACCGTGGGCGCGGGCGACGCGTCGATCGGCGGCTTCCTCTTCAGCCTCATGCGCTGGCCGCAGCGGGGCTGGCGCGAACATCTGTCGTTTGCGCTCGCGGCCGGTGCAGCCGCATGCCGTCATCCCGGCGCGCATTCGCCGACGCTCGACGAGGTGACGGCGCTCGTTGCGCGAGCAGCACGACAGACGACTGATCAAGCGACACATTACGTCCGCAAAACGCGTGCTACGATGCAAAACATCCGTCTCGAGAGGAGCGGCATCATGGACGACGTGACGTACACGAAGGGCCTCTACACAGCCACCGCCACCGTGCGCAAATTGGAGGACGGACAGTATCAGGGCGTCGTATCGCTCGCGCGAGACGATGCGACCGAGCCGGAGAC
>DASZGN010000244.1:0-14575 GCA_035938775.1 Trinickia sp. | reverse complement strand
GTCGCTATCGATCGGCGCGGGCTTCGGTAATGTGCTGCACACGGTGTTCGGCAGCCTGCAGTTGCCGATGCTGATCGCGCTTGCGATGGTCGGCTACCTCGCGGCGGTAACGCAATCGCCGATCACGTCGTTCGTAATCGTGATGGAGATGATCAACGGACACGCGCTCGTGATCTCGCTGATGGCCACCGCAGTGATCGCGAGCCGCGTCTCTCGCCTGTTCGGGCCGCCGCTCTACGAAGCGCTCGCGCGTCGTTATTTGAGCCCCGTGCCCGAACGCGCGCCGCTTGACGCCGAATCGCCCAAGGCGCAGGAGGCGCCTGTCGAGGACGAGCCGGCGCAAGACACACAGCGAGCCGACGCCCCGCGTCAATGATGTACGCGCGGCAAGCCTGCCGCCGCGCGTTTTTCAGGCTGGAAAAAGAAAGGATTCCGAACGAAATCGAAACGGCAGGAACGTCTTACGCCTGCGGGATTTCGATCTTGACTTCGAGCACCTCGAGATCGTCCTGCCGCTCGAGGCTCACGCGAATATCGTCGTCCGATATCTTCACATACTTGGAAATGACGGCCACGAGCTCGCGTTGCAACGCCGGCAGGTAATCGGCTGGCGGATGCCCGCCCGCTCGCTCGTGCGCGATGATGAGTTGCAGCCGCTCCTTGGCAACAGCCGCGGATTTCTTCTTCTCGCCGAGTAAAAACGAAAGGATCGACATGGTGCGCGCCTCCCTTACCGGGTGCCGAAGAGGCGCTGCAGCAGGCCCGGCTTCTGGTAGTCAGTGAAGCGCAGATCTTTGTCCTCGCCGAGAAAGCGCGCGACGATGTCCTTATAGGCTTCGGCAACATCGGTGCCGTCCATGTGCACCGCGGGCAGACCCTGGTTGGACGCGTGCAGCACCGCTTCCGATTCCGGCACGACGCCGATCAGCTCGATGCGCAGGATTTCCTGGATGTCGGAAAGCGACAGCATCTCGCCTTCACTCACGCGCTTCGGGCTGTAGCGGGTGATGAGCAAGTGCTCCTTGATCGGCTCCTTGCCGTCGATTGCGCGCTTGGTCTTCGACGAGAGAATGCCGAGAATGCGGTCGGAATCGCGCACCGACGAGACTTCCGGATTCGTCACGACGAGCGCCTCGTCGGCAAAATGCATCGCCAACAGCGCGCCGGACTCGATGCCGGCCGGCGAATCGCAGACGATGTAGTCGAAGCCCATTCCCGTGAGATCTTTGATGACCTTGTCGACGCCCTCGAGCGTGAGCGCATCCTTGTCCCGCGTTTGCGAGGCCGGCAGGATGAACAGGTTCTCGCACTTCTTGTCCTTGATCAGTGCCTGATTAAGGTTCGCTTCGCCTTGAATCACGTTGATCAGGTCATAAACGACGCGGCGCTCGCAGCCCATGATGAGGTCGAGATTGCGCAGGCCGACGTCGAAGTCGATCACGGCCGTCTTATGGCCTCTCAATGCGAGGCCTGATGCGAAGCTCGCGCTCGTGGTGGTTTTGCCCACACCGCCCTTGCCCGAAGTCACCACAACGATTTTTGCCATTTCCCCTTACCCTGTGTTCGTCAAATTTCGTCAAATGCGGTTCGACGCGGCGTATCGCGAACGGCGCGCCCTATGCGCGCTTCGTCTCACGTGAGCCGCAACGGTTCGATCATCAGCTTCTCGTCGGCGAGCCGGATCTGCACGGACTTGCCGATTACGTCGGCCGGCAACGGATTCTCTGTCGTACGATAGATGCCCGCAATCGAAATCAGTTCCGGCTCGAGACACGTGCAAAAGATGCGCGCGCCATGATTGCCGTGCACGCCCGCCAACGCCCGCCCGCGCAGCGGAGCGTAAATGTGGATATTGCCTTCCGCGATCACTTCGGCACCGTAGCTCACGAGGCCAAGCACGACGAGATCGCCCTTCGCATAGACTTGCTGGCCCGAGCGCAGCGGCCTGTCGATAATGAGCGTGGGCGAAGCCGGCCGCACGAGCGGCTCGCCTTGCGGCGGCATTGACTGCTGCGCGGGCGCCAGCGCATTCGTCGCGGCGGCTTGCTCGTTGTCGGCTTTCCCGGCTTTCTCGGCCTTCTCGGCGTTTTCGGTTTTCGCGGCGCCCGGGCGCTTGTCGCGCGATTCGAGCAGCGGCAGCCCCGTCGCCGTCGCCCACGCGTGCTGGTGGGGCGCGGCGATCACGCCAAGCGTGCGCATGCGCACGCTCTCCAGCAGGCTCGCAATGTCGGCAAGCGGCACGCGCTCGTCCTCGCCCAGGCGGCGCAGATCGATTGCAACCACATCGCCCGCAAAAAATTCGGGGGTCGCTTCGAAGCGACGCGTAAGCTCGCCTTTGAGCGCGTCGAGGTCGGTCGTCTTGACGACGAACGAAAGCGTATCGACGGCGCCGCTGCGTAGTTCGAAGAAGGGCGATTTATTCAGCGACATAGCGTTGACGCAAAAAATTTCGCGTATTTTACAGGCGTCCACGTGGGCGGCCAGAATTTTTGCGATTGCGGGGGCATGCGCAGTGAAACGCGCCGCGGCTGCAGGCAGTGACCGGCACGCCGCGGCGCAAGGCGCGCAAGTCTCGCGAGCCCGGTGCTTTGAGAGCCGCGGGGCTCGCACCACTCTACTGCTGACGCATTGGTGTCGCGCTCGAGAATTGCGTGCGTGAGCACGCTTGTCAGCGCGATGCGTGGTCAGAGCTTGCGCTTTCGTTTTCGCTCTTGACGGGCCGAACGAGCAGCGTCTCCCATTCGCGCGGCGTGCGGGCGATGGGCGCGCGTTCGGCGGTGGGCTCAAAGCCCAGGTGCTCATAAAAGCGCATCGCGTTGAGGTTGCTGTCCGACACCCAGGCATACACTTCGCCCGCCCCGCGCTCGGCGAGCCATTCAATTGCCATGTTGACGAGCAGTTCGCCGCCGCGCAAATGGCGCACCGCAGGCGCAACCCACAGCGCACGGACGAACGCTTTGCGTTGCGCCGTATCATCGACGTACGCGCCGATCAGCCCCGCCGGATGCCCTTCCGTGTAAAGGATGAACGTTGTCGAAACCTCGGAGGTTGCATGGCGGGCCGCGGTGGCGTCGAACGTCTCGGCTTGCTCGGCGAGCGTTTCTTCGAGCGTCTCGCCGAAGGCATACGGTGCGTCACGCAACGATGCGGCCCGCAACTCGCGAAGCGTTGCGCCCTGGTCAGCGGCAATACGGCGAACAGTCAGCGATGAACTCATGAGGATCCGGTTGTTGGAGGCTGCTGGTGCGTAGCTTCTTCCGAACCGGCTGGCGAGTCAAATAATCATTGTTCTCCAGATGATCAAGATCAATGCCTCCTTCGCCTGTCGGGCAACCGAGAGCGGCATCGGCATCTTTCCCGTCCGGGCCAACGGGCAGCTTGCCGGGGGAACGGACGCGATCATCCGAAGCATGGATTGGCCACGGCGCGCGCGAAGCGACGGCGCAATTCTACAATCCTTGCCGCGACCGCCCCGCGCATGAGGGATTACATGATCTCGGCACTTGCGTGTGGCATTGAAGGGGGGACGCCCGGGACATCGTCGCAACGCTATGCGAGACGGGCCTGCGGCGCCCCGCCTCACGCTTCGATCAGCGCCAGCACGCGGCACGGACTGCCCGAGCCACGGCGAATCTTCAGCGGCGGCGTGATGAGTAAAGCGCCGGTGGCGGGCAGCTTGTCGAGATTGACGAGGCTCGCGAGCCCGAACTTGTTGTTGCCGTGCATCTGCGAGTGACACGGAAACGGCTGGGCAAACGCGTATGCCTGGCCGGCGTCGGTGCCCACGCCTTCCGTGCCCCAGCCGAGCACATTGCGTTCGCGTGCGAGAAAGGTCGGCAGCTCGGGATGACCGCCCGGCGTGTGAGCGCCGTCCGCTTTGAGGTTGAGGAAGTCCTCCGGCTCGGTGCGGCGCGACCAGTCGGTGCGCATCAACACCCAACTGCCTTCCGGAATGCGCCCGTGCTCCTCTTCCCACGCCTTGACGCGTTCGATCGTGAGCAGGTAATCGGGGGTCTCGCGCGTTTCGGCCGATACGTCGATCACGCACGCCGGCGCGATCAACTTCTGCACGTCGATCGTCTCGGTTGTGTTGTTGGGGAAATCCTTGCCCGTAATCCAATGGACGGGCGCGTCGAAGTGCGTGCCCGTATGCTCGCCGCACGAGATGTTGTTCCAATACCAGGCGGGGCCGCGTTCGTCGAAGTTCGAGATTTCCTCGAGACGAAACGGCGCGGTCTGCCCGTACTGCGGAGGCAACGGGATGATCGGCGTGCGGCTGTGCAGCGTCTGGCTGAGATCGATTACTCGAATGGCGCCGCTTTGCAGCGCAAGGGCCAAGGCTTTGAGCATGGCTTTCTCCTCTTTGTCGTCAGGATGCGGCGGCGGTGAATTGCCCGTCGCGGCAGGCGTGCGCCTCTTCGCGCGGCGGCGCGGCCGCGCCCCACTGGGCAAGCCGCTCGGCGAGGCGCGTGCCGCTTTCGTCGGCTAGCGCCGCTTCTCTCAGCTCCCGCACGCGCGCGGCGGCACCGGGCTCGCGCCGCAGAACCGGCAGCGCCGCCTCGATCGCCATGAAACTGCGCATGCCGCGCGCATGGGTATCGCCATAGCCTTTGACGAGACGCTGGCAGCGCGCGAGCTCGACGGCGAGCGCATAGTCGCTGCCGGCGATCTCGGCCACGAGGTCAAGCCACCGGTTGCACGCCGCCATTTCGCGCGCAGAGCGCAGCGAGCGGCGGCGCAGCCCGCGCAGCGACGCCACCAGATACAGCAGCAAAAAGCCGCGCAACGAGGACGTGCGCACGATGCGGCCTTCCTTCGTGCGGCGCTCCACGAAGCGGCGTGCCCAGCCTGGCTTCATCAGCCAACGGCCGATGCCGGCCGGCAAGGTATCGGCGATCTCGTCGACGCGGGGGTGCAGGTACTCGTTGATATGGAGCAATTGATCGGGCCCCGCCTTCACCTCGCCGGCCACGCGCGCGAAGCGGCCGCCGCGGATCTTGAGATCGGCCACGCGCACCGTGTCTTCGTAGGACATCCACAGCGCCAGATAACGCGCGGTCTCCGAAAGCAATGCCCAGCGCGGTGCGGTACGGCCGCCATCGATACGTTGAATCGCAACGAGCCGATCGAGATATTCCGAACCGTACGCAGCGTCCTGGTAATCGACGAGACGACGCACACCCGCGTGCAGAACCGGCTGCACCTCGGCCGGGAAATCCTGGCGAATGCGGGCATCGAGCGGGGCGATGCGCGCATCGTCGGGCAACGGTTTGATCGCGGCGTGATTTGCCTGCGGCGCCTCTGCCTGGGCGAGCGCGTTGCGTTGCGACGCGGCGGCGAATCCCGCATCGAACGCTTTCAGGCTCGCTTTGACGCCGACGCCGCCGCGCTCGATCGCCGCTTCAAAAACGGCACGCTCGAACGGCAGCACGCCCGCGCCGGCGAGCGCACCGAACAGCACCGCGCTCATCACACTGCCGCTTTTCTCGGCGAGTTCGGCGAAATCGGCGGCGATGAATCGCCTGGCCGCGCGCTTGCCTGTATCGAGCAAGTGTTGCGAATCGACTCGACCATCGCCCATGGCGGTCTTTTCCGTCATCGAATAGACACGGTGTGTCGACGTAATGAGCGTCGTTCGATCGGGTGTCACGAAACCGCGCTGCACAGCGCGGCCCGCCTCCATCAGCTCCGAGGAGAGCACGACGTCGACGTCGCCCGCGACCGGCATCAGTGCGAGAATCGGCTGCGGCGCATGAGGCGCCACTTTGAGCGGAAAGAACTCGACGTAGTAAATCGTCGCGCCCGTGCGCTGGGCGACGCCCGGCACCGACGTCGACTGCGCATTGAAGCCGGCATGCTCGGCGACGTCGACGATCCAGTCGGCCAGCACGCCGCCGCCCTCGCCGCCCATGGCAAGAATGGCGATGCTGAAAGGCTTGACGGTGTCATGCAACATACGCCACCTCCCGCGCCTTCACGCGTCGTTGCAACGCGGAGATCACGCGATCGGCGAGGCGCTTCGCGGTACGCTCCCGCCAGCCTGGATGGGTGATCAACTCGGCGCGATAAAACGACGGACACAACACGGCGGCGTGCGACACCTCCCCGCACAAACCGCAGCCGACACAACTCGACAGCACGGTGGCCACGGGGTCTTCGCGCAGCGGGTCGGGGTTCTCGCGAATCGACAGCGACGGACAGCCCGACAGGCGGATGCATGAATGATCGCCCGTGCACGTGTCGGGGTCGACGCCGAAGCGTTCCTGCACGACGCGCTTGCCCTCGCCGATCAGCCGCTTCATCAGCGTTTTCACGCGGCGCTGCTTGTTGAGCATGCATTCGGACTGCGCGATGATGACCTTCGGCCCTTCCTCCTTCGTGGTCAGCGCCTCGCGCAGCGTGTCGCGCATCTTGCCGACGCTGTAGGTGCGCGTGATCGTCTTGACCCATTTCACGCCGACGCCGCGCACGGCGCGCTCGATCGGATTGCCGGTCGAGCGGATCTGATTGTCGGCGTACGACGACATGATGTCCTGCCCGCCCGTCGCGGCCGAATAGCCGTTATCGACGATGACGAGCACATTGTCGCTGCGGTTGAACACGGCATTGCCGACGCCGCTCGTGAGGCCGTTGTGCCAGAAGCCGCCGTCGCCCATCACGCTGATCGTGCGTCGCCCGGTTTCCTTCGTATTGAACGCCGCGGAGCTGGCCCAGCCCAGGCCATAGCCCATCGTCGTCGCGCCGAGGTTGAACGGCGGCAGGATCGAGAACAGATGACAGCCGATGTCGCAGCTCACGTGATGTGGGCCCAACTCGCGTTCGACAAGCTTCATTGCGGTAAAGATCGGCCGCTCGGGGCAGCCGGTGCAAAACGACGGTGGACGCGGATGCACTTCGGCCGCGCTCGGCTGCGCCTCAGCCGGCGGCGCTTCGACTGCGGCCGCGGGCGCTGGCGCTTGCCCCTCGGCCACGCGCTCGGCCGCAGGCGCGTGCCGGGGCTTCGTCACGACGGGCACCGGTACCGCGCGCTGCGTCTTCACCGTCGCGCGCACGCCTTCGGGCAACGCGGCTTCATCGGCGAGCCCGGGCAGGTAGCGGCCCAAGAACTTAAGCAAGCCTTTGATGAGCACGTTGGACGTGTAATCGCCCGCGCGCGGCAGGACATCCTTGCCATGCACGCGTGTGGGCAGATCGGCTTGGCGCAGGATGGTGTTGAGCGATTGCTCGATGAACTCGGGCTGCCCTTCCTCGATCATCAGCACGGCGCGCTTGCCGGCGCAGAACTCGCGCACTTCCGAATCGATCGTCGGATAGGCGACGTTGAGCACGTAGATCGGCAATTCGGTGCCGCCATTGACATCGGCAAGACCGAGAAGCGCGAGCGCCCGCATCAACGTGTTGTAGATGCCGCCCTGCACGATAAGGCCGACGTCATGCTTGCTGTCCTCGCCGAAGAATTCGTTGAGCTTGTTGCGGCGAATGAATTCGACCGCCGCGGGCCAGCGCTTTTCGACTTTCTCGTGTTCGTGCGCGAAGCTTGCCGGCGGCAGCACGATGCGGCTCACGTCGCGCACGGGGTTTTCGATTGCATCTTTCAGCGTGAAGCTCGGCCGCACGTTAGGCTTGGTCGTGAAACGGCCGTGGACATGGCACGCGCGAATGCGCAGCTGCAGCATCACCGGCGTGTTGCTTGCCTCGGACAACTCGAAGCCTTTCTCGACCGCATCGACGATCGACGGGAGGTTCGGGCGCGGATCGAGCAGCCACATCTGCGACTTCATCGCGAAGGCGTGCGAGCGTTCCTGCATGATGCTCGAGCCCTCGCCGTAATCCTCGCCGACGATCACGAGCGCGCCGCCCGTCACGCCGCCCGAGGCAAGGTTCGCGAGCGCATCCGATGCGACGTTGGTGCCCACCGTCGCCTTGAACGTTACCGCCCCGCGCAGCGGATAGTTGACCGAGGCCGCGAGCGTCGCCGCGGCGGTCGCCTCGCTCGCGCTGCTTTCGAAATGCACGCCGAGCGCTTCGAGAATATCGTTCGCATCGGACAGGACATCCATCAGATGCGAGATCGGCGCGCCCTGATAGCCGGCCACGTACGACACGCCCGATTGCAGCAACGCCTTGGTGACGGCGAGGATGCCCTCGCCGCTGAACACCTCGCCCGCGGGCATGCGCAGCTTCTGCACTTCCTTCTTGAACGATTTCTCTGCCATGAGTTCACCTGCTTGTAGCTTCGCTTCAAATTCGACGCGCGAGAATGCGGTTCGATGCGTCCATCTCCAGATTCACGGCATCACCCGACTGCGCCGCGGCATCGAGACGCGCGATCACGATCGGTCCGCGGTCCGTGACAACGCTTGCCAGATAGACCTGCGCGTCATCGCCGGCCGACGCCGCGATGCGATGGCGCACGACCGTTGCCTCGGCGACAATGCCGCGCTCGCTCACGCATGCCTCCCACTCGCCGCAGCCACACGATGGGCAGAAATAGCGCGCGGGAAAAAGCGTCGTGCCGCATTGCCGGCATCGAAAGACCTTGAGCGTCATGACGAGCCTCGCCGGTGAGCTTCGAGCACCACCGCATTCGCGCACATGCCATGGCGGTACTCGACCATGCCGTAGCCGGTGACGAGCGCGAGCCGCGCATCGGCCACTTGCCGCTCGCCCGCCTCGCCGCGTAGTTGCGTGATCGCTTCGACGAGGCCGTGCATGCCTCCCGCCGCACCGGCCTGTCCCGCGGACAGTTGCCCGCCCGACGTGTTGACGGCAAGCTCGCGTGCCGCGATGCGCGCGATCAAGGCACGCATGTCGCGCTCGGGTGCGAAGCCCAAATCCGCCAATTGCACGAGCGCCATGACGGGGTAGTCGTCGTAGACGGACACCATGTCGATATCGTCGGGCGCCGCCTTCGCCTCGCGCCACAGCGTGGGCGCGATCGAGGCGAGCGTCGTTTGCAGACCGTCGCCCATCTGATGATCGGCGTTATAGCGGCATTGCAAGGCGCGTATGCCGACATTGCGCTCGCGCCGCACGAAATCGGCGCGCGCCACGATCACCGCGTTGGCACCGCTCACGACAGGCACGCAATCGAAACGGCCAAGCGGGTCGGCAACGATCGGCGCGCTCAGGTAATCGTCGATCGACAACGGCTTGCGATAGACCGCCTGCGGATTCAATGCCGCCCATTCGCGTTGCGCCACACAAAGCGCGCCGTAATCGCGCCGCGTGAGGCCGTAGCGCTTCGCATGACGCTCGGTGAGCATCGCGAATAACGCATTGGGGCCGCCGATTTCGAGCGGCCGCAAGTACGTGCGCGTGGTCACGTTGTAATGCTCGACGAGCCGCTTGAAGTCGGCCGGCTCGAACCGGTCGCCCGAAACGAGCGCGATCACGTTGGCGTCGCCGCATTGAATCGCACGCATCGCGTGCTGCAAGAGATTGATTGCGCTCGCGCCGCCGTGACAGTCGTCGGCGCACCAGCGCAGTGTCAGGCCGAGGCGCCAGGCGAGGTCGATCGCGTGATCGGGCGCGAGCGTGAACGACGCCACGCCCAGACCATCGATATCGCTTGGCGCGAAGCCCGATTGCGCGAGCGCGGCACCGAATGCCTGGGCGAGCAGATCGCCGGTCGAGCCGACCGGCGCCTCGCGCCGATACGGCACTTCGACGCCGGCTGTCAACAATGCGCCGCCGAAATCGCTGAATGCCATGGAGGTTCTTCCCTTCCCGATAGCGGTCGAAAACGTCAGTGCGCGGGGCGACGCGCCGTTTCGTGCGTGAACAGAAGCGAGATGACCGTGATCGCGCCCATCGCCATCAAGAGCAGCGCGACCGGCCATGGGGCGTGATACTTCGCGAGCAGCGCGGTGGCGACAAGCGGCGACAGCCCGCCCGCGAACACCGACGCGATCTCATGTCCGAGTGCCATACCCGAATAGCGCACTTCCGTGGTGAAGAGCTCGCCCATCAGGCTTGGCTGCGTGCCGATCATCGCGCCGTGGCACACGGCGTTGCCGAGCAGGAACGCGAGCCAGATAAGCGCGGGCACCTTCGTATCGAGCAGCCAGAAGAACGGAAACGCGACGACGATGAGACCGAGCGCGCCGATCATATAGACGGGCTTGCGGCCGACCTTGTCGGACAGACGCCCCCATATCAGCATTGCGCAGAGCTCGATCGTCATCGACACCATCACGCCGGCGAGCATGACCGAATTCGGCACGCCGATGAACTTGCCGTACACGAGCGCGAATGCCAGGAAAATGTATGAGCCGCCGTTCTCGGCCACGCGCAGGCCCATCGCCATCAACACCTGCTTCGGATACTTGCGGATGACTTCGAGCACGGGCCGGTGTGCGGTCTTGCCCTCTGCGCCCGTCTTGGCGAATTCCACGCTCTCGGGCAGCCTCGAGCGAATATAGACGCCCACGCCGAAGATCAGGATGGAGAGCAGGAAGGGCACGCGCCAGCCCCAGCTCATGAACGTGTCGTGCGGCAGCATCTGCACGAGCAGGAACACCGAAGCCGACAGCACGAAGCCGGCGCCTACGCCAATCTGGCTCCAGGACGCGTAATACCCGCGTTTTTCCGGGGGTGCGGATTCGCTGATCATCAGCACGCCGCCGCCCCACTCGCCACCCGAGGCAATGCCCTGCAGCACGCGCAATACGACGAGCAGCGCGGGCGCAAAGACCCCGACTTGCGCGTACGTCGGCAGTACGCCGATCAAAAACGTGGCAGCGCCCATGATCGACAGCGTCCAGACGAGTGCGCCCTTGCGACCGTACTTATCGCCGAGATGGCCGAATATGACGCCACCCAATGGCCGCGCCGCGAAGCCGACCGCGAAGCCGACGAATGCGGCGAGCGTGCCGACGAGCGGGTCGGTGCCCTTCGGGAAGAACAACTCGCCAAAGACAAGCGCGGCCGCTGTGCTGTAGAGAAAGAAGTCGTACCACTCGAGCGCGTTGCCCGTGACCGAGGCGAAGACGATGCGCCGCAACGATTTTGCGTCGACGGGACCCGCCGCGGTTCGCGCATGGCTTTGCTCGCTCGTGGCGGAATAGGGTTGCATGCTCGCCATCTCTGTCTCCTAGTGCATCTCTCTCGATGCATGGAATGGGGCTGCTACTACGTAATGGGCTGCATGCACGCATCGCGTGCCGGCTTGCATCGTCTTCGCGATGTCTCTTGCCAGCGCGCCGCGGGGCAGCCCGACTTCGCAATCACGCGCGCTTGAGCCGGTATCCCGATGCGTCCAGATCCCAGGTCGTCGCGGTGACGCCCATCTCGCGCAGCTTGTACTTTTGAATCTTGCCGTTCTCGGTCTTCGGCAGGTCTTGAGCGAACTCGAGGTAACGCGGCACCGCGAAATACGGCAGACGCGGCTCGCAATACCGGATGAGATCGAGCGGCTCGATCGCCTTGCCTTCGCGCAGCACGATCGCCGCCATGACTTCGTCTTCCGCCAGCGCCGATTTGACGGCGAATACGGCGACCGTCTCCACGGCCGGGTGACTCAGGATGACCTGCTCGACCTCGTAGGACGAGATGTTTTCGCCGCACCGCCGAATGGCGTCCTTGAGACGATCGACGAAACGGTAATAGCCGTCGACCTCGCGCACGACGCGGTCTCCCGTGTGGAACCAGAGATTGCGCCAGGCTTCGACCGTCTTCTCCGGCATGCCGAAGTAGCCGCTCGAGAACGCGAAAGGCGCATCGGCGCGCAGGATCAGCTCGCCCGCCTCGCCGTCGGGCACGGGTTCATCGTGCTCGTC
Organism: Trinickia sp.; assembly: GCA_035938775.1. Classification (GTDB taxonomy): domain Bacteria; phylum Pseudomonadota; class Gammaproteobacteria; order Burkholderiales; family Burkholderiaceae; genus Trinickia. Next base: position 2,795 of record DASZGN010000244.1, on the reverse strand, counting down.
GACGACGCGCGCATCGAACCCGGCGGCGAGCCTGCCCATGAAGCCGGGCCGCTGCTCGTCGACGTTGCCGCCGATCGCGAAGTTCGTTTCCGTCGAGCCATAGCCGTCGAGCAACGCGATACCGCAGCGCACCGTGAAGTCGTGCTGGAAATGTCCTGGAACGCCCGGCGCAAGTGCGACTCGCACGTGGTGCTCGCGCTCGTTCGCCGCGACCGGCCGGCCGAGCAGGATCGGCACCATGGCGCCGAGCACATAGGTGACCGTGGCACGGGTCGCGACGAGCGCGTCGAAGAACCCTCGCGCCGAAAAGCGCCGGTCGACGACGAGGAGCGCATCGCACGTGAGCGCTTGAAAGAAGCTGTTCAGCGCGTTGGTATGGAAAAGCGGGAGGCAGGTGTAGAGGATGTCGCCGGCTACGATACCGAGGTTGCCCGCGGTGTGCCGCCCCCACCAATAAAACTGCGCGTGCGGGCAAATCACGCCCTTGGACAAGCCCGATGTACCGGATGTATAGAGAATGGCAAGCGGATCGCCGTCGGTGAGCAGCGCGGGTTCGATGGGGTCGCCCGGCGCCGGCAACGGGGTCGTTGCTACAGTGGCTGCAACCGTCGGCTCGGCGCCGTCTGCGATCAGCCAGACCTCTTCAAGCTCGAGATCGCGGGCTTCGAGCGAATAAACGGCGTCCACGAGATGCGCTTCGGCAACGAGCAACCGCGCGCCGGAGTTGCGCAGGATGTGTTCGAGCTGAAGCCCGCGCGAGGCGGTGTTGATCGGCACGATGATGGCGCCGAGCCAGGCGCAGCCGAGCACGATTTCCATGAACTCGATGCGATTGGTGCAGAGCAACGCGACGCGGTCACCGCGTTTGATGCCTTGCACCGCAAGCGAACCGGCACGTCGGGCCGCGAGCTCGACGGCCTCGCCGCCGTTCAAGGTTGTCGTGCGGTCGGAGATGAGCGGTGCTGCGCCGTTGCGCGCGGCGCGCTTGGTAAGCAGCGCCGGCAGAGTGCGACTGCCGGCCTCGTGCTGAGCGGTTTCCCGGCCCATTACCTCTGACGCTTGAGCGCATCCCATGGCCTCGTCTCCTGCACGCCGTTGAAGATGTTGAATTGAGTCTAGGTTCGGCTAAGATATCTGTCAAATTCATCAATATTATCTTTCTCATAAACGTGACTGATTTTAATAACGTCGATCTGAACTTGTTGCGCGTGTTCCAGGCGATTCTTGAAGAGCGCAGCCTGACACGGGCGGGGCAACGACTGGGCTTGTCGCAGCCGGCGATCAGCTATGCGCTGGGACGACTGCGTGTGCTGTTCGACGATCCCTTGTTCGTGCGCTCGACCGAGGGGATGCTGCCTACGCCGACGGCCCAGCAACTGGCGCTGCCGTTGAACCGCGCGATTGCATCGATCCGCGAGGCGTTGCGGCATGGCGAAGCGTTCGATGCAGCCACGAGTACGCGCGAATTTCGGTTATCGATGTCGGATATCGGTGAGCAGGTATTCCTTCCGCCGGTGTGCGAGAAGCTGCAGCGGATCGCGCCGTGGGTGAGGCTCGAGGCGGGGCAGGTGCCGATGAGCGAGGTCGAGGAGAAACTGCGCTTGGGACAGCTCGACTTCGCGATCGGCAACTTGCCTGCGTTAAAACCATTCACGCATCACGCACTGCTGTTTCACGAGGCTTACGTGTGCATGACGCGCAAGCGCCGCGGCCTGCCGCCGAGGCGCATGTCGCGCGAGACGTTTCTGGAAATGGGACATGTGGCGGTGGCATCGAGCGAGAGCAGCCACCGCACCATCGACGACTCGCTGCGCGCCGAAGGTCTTAATCGGCGTATTGCTTTGCGCGTGCCGCATTTCACGGTCATTCCGCAGATATTGCAGCGTACCGACTGGATGGTCACGCTGCCGCAGCGGGTGGCGCGCTTCTTTAACGAGAGCGGGAGTTTTGCAATCTACCCGATGCCCGTGGAGATTCCCGAAGTCGAGGTCACTGTGCATTGGCATGAGACGTTCGATAACGACGATGGGAATCGATGGTTCCGGGAGTTGGTTATCGCGACGCTGCGGGATTGATTGAGTGCTTGGCTATGTGCCTTGAGGACGCTGCTTGTTGATCGCGATGCACGTGCAGCCGACTGCGCCGCCGGGTGTTTCGAGCTCAACCCGACAACGCGATTGGCATACGGAAAGATAAGTCATGAGTCTCGTAGACAAATTTCGACATCTCGCGCAAAGCGCCGGGCTTGCGCGGTGTATATGCTATTCACTACGGACCCACTCGCGATTTTCTCCCGATGCGGGTAACCGAATGCGACTGCGTAATGAGGCGCGTCGCTATGGGCAGTTTCTTAACGATATAGGAGACAGTCATGGCAGATAATCTCGGCAATGAGAAGGTGTTCGAAAATGACAAAATCATTGTCTGGAACTTTACGCTTCAACCAGGTGAATTTACTCCGGTCCATACGCATGAACGCCCGTACATGTGGTATGCCATAGAGGGGGCACCGCTGCAGCTATTTGACGAGAATGGCAAGGACCTAGGAGTATTCGAAATTCCAACCGGAGCGGTCTATTCTTTGAAGTACGAAAATGGATACCTTGAGGTCCTTTCCGAAATTGGGAAAGGTGCCCGCGTTCCTGCGACTCACAAGGCACAGAACGTAGGCAGCACGCCGTACCGAGAGGTCCTCGTAGAGTACAAGACGTAAGATCCGGCACTTTACTCTCGTCTTTGTCAAGTCCGATGTAACGGGTGGCTTGGCTATCGAGCCACCCTTGTCCTTGACGGCG
>DASZGN010000243.1:0-4077 GCA_035938775.1 Trinickia sp. | reverse complement strand
GAGCCGATGCGACCGAGCCGGAGACGACGGTCTACGAAGCGAAGTCGACGAGCCCGACGGTGAGCGAAGCGCTCGAAGAAGCGAAGGCGCTCGCGCACCAGATCCTCGGCGAAATCGACTTGTAGCCGGCCAAGCTGCGCGAATGGCGTCGACGTTCGCAGTTCGACGTCGGCGCTTTGACACCGGCCCGAGAACGTTGATCGAACACAAGCGAACGCTTGGGCGACATGGCGGAGGCGTAGATGACCGAAGCGCTATTTCTCTACGGGGTTTATTCGATACACGTGCGCCCGATCGAACTGCAAGGGTCGCATTGGGACGCGGAGTACGAGATCCGCCATCAGGAGAAGCCGGTGCAGACGTGGACGACGGTCGGCGGCGACAGCGGCTACGCCACGCAAAGCGAGGCGATCGAGGCGGCTCACAAGCAGGCGGTGACCGACCTCGAAAACGGCGCGGGCGTGCCCAAGCCGAGGGCTTTTCCCTGAACCGCACGCGTGCGCGATAGCGCGACGCGTGCGAGACCCGCGTGCTACGCTCTCGCCCAGTGACACCAAGGGGCGGGCGCGATGCCATCCGAGACGCAAACCGAAACGCACAGCAAAACACGCACCCCTCGTACCGCGAAGCGCCAATCCGCGCGCGGCGCGCGAGGCCGGATCGTGCGCATGAACACGCGCACCGTCATCACGCACGGCTTGCGCAATGGCGGGGGGCTCGATTTCTACCACCGCGCAGTGACGGCGAGTTGGCCCGCGTTCTTCGGCGCACTGGCGCTCTTCTTCCTGCTGCTGAACGCGGTATTCGCCGCGCTTTACATGTGCGGTCACGCATCGATTGCGAACCTATCGCCGCCGGGCTTCGGGGGCGCGTTCTTCTTCAGCGTCGAAACGCTCGCCACGGTCGGCTACGGCGACATGCACCCGCAAACCGTCTACGCCCATGAGATCGCGGCGCTCGAAATCTTCACGGGGATGTCGAGCATCGCGCTGGCCACGGGGCTCATCTTCGTGCGTTTTTCGCGTCCACGCGCGCGGATCATTTTCGCGCGCTATGCCGTCGTGCACACATTCGACGGCCGCCCCACGCTGATCGTGCGCGCGGCCAACGGGCGTCAGAACATCATCGTCGAAGCGCGCGCGAAGCTGCGTGTCATGCGCGAGGAAACGACGCCCGAGGGCTACATGCTTCGGCGCATTCACGATTTGAAGCTCGTGCGCGATCAGCATCCGATCTTTCTGTTCGGCTGGAACCTGATGCACGTGATCGACGAAGAGAGCCCGCTTTACGGGGAGTCGGCGCAAAGCCTCGCCGCCTGCAACGCCGCGCTGATGGTCATGATCGAGGGCTCGGACGAGAGCACGACCCAAATGATGCAAGGCCGGTACACGTGGCTGGCCGACAAGATCCGCTGGCAGCATCGCTTCGTCGATTTGCTCTATGACGACGAGGAAGGCGTGACGCATCTCGACTACACGAAGTTCGACCAGATCGTGCCGATCGACGACGAAGCGCGCCCGCCCGCGTCCTCGTCTTCGTCTTCGTCTTCGCTAGGATTGAGCGGCTGACCGATCGGGCCGGCAACGCCCACGAATATCTAAGAGCCGCTACGGTCGGGCTTGCCGTCGTGCGGTCCGAGCTCGCGCGCCGGCCAATCGGCCCAGCGGTCCTTGCGCGTCGCCTCGTGCGCCTCGTTCATCGGGTAGCGGATGCGGTTTTCGTCCTTCGGCGTCTCGCCGATCACGAGCAGCCGCACCTCCTCGTTCGAGTTGTTGATGAACGTGTGACAGAGGCCGGTGCCCGCCGGGAATGCGACCGAATCGCCGGGCGCGAGCCGGTGCAGATGCCCGTCGATCCAAACATCGGGCGTGCCTTCGAGCACGAAGACGAACTCCTCTTCCGCGCTTTCGGCGTGCGGATAAGACGTACGGCGCCCGGGCAAAAGCCGGTTGTGGTGAATGCCGATGCGCGTGAGGCCGAGCTTCGCCGCGAGCGGCGCGCCAATCGCCATCAGCTCCGCGTCGCCGAGGTAGTGGCTGTCGTCCGGCCCTTCGAGTTCGGTCCAATGACGGATGAAGCTTGGCCGTTGCATCGCATCTCCCTGTCGATAGGTGCAGCACGTCGAAACACGTTGGGGGCCGCGCCGATTATACTTCGAAAGATTTCACTCCAAATCGCACCAATCGATGCAAGAACCGCTGCATATGGGTTCCAGACTGGATCGATATAGCAAAAATACTCCCCTACTGCCGCTGAAGAATAGAGGTTACGCAGCCGGGCCGGCTGTTGGCTACCGATGCCCCGCGCCCGATGAAGAAACAGGAGACCCCACTCATGACCGCCCGCCTGCCCATCGACGGCACGCCTGCCTTGTCGGACTACAAGCTCACCGACAACCTCACCGCCACGCGCGGACGCATCTTCCTCACCGGCACGCAGGCGCTCGTGCGCATCATGCTGACGCAGCGCCAGCTTGACCGCACGCGAGGCCTTGCGACCGCCGGCTTCGTGAGCGGCTATCGCGGCTCGCCGCTCGGCATGGTCGACCAGCAGATGTGGAAGGCGACGAAGCTGCTCGATGCGCATGACGTGCGCTTCTTGCCGGCCATCAACGAAGAGCTTGGCGGCACGGCCGTGCTCGGCACCCAGCGTGTCGAATCAGATACCGAGCGCACCGTCGATGGCGTTTTCGCGATGTGGTACGGCAAGGGCCCGGGCGTTGATCGCGCGGGCGATGCGTTAAAGCACGGCAACGCGTACGGCTCGTCGCCGCACGGTGGCGTGCTTGTCGTGGCGGGCGACGACCACGGCTGCGTGTCGTCGTCGATGCCGCACCAGAGCGACTTCGCGATGATGGCTTGGCACATGCCGATCGTGAATCCGTCGAATATTTCCGACATGCTCGAATTCGGCGGCTACGGCTTTGCGCTCTCGCGCTTTTCAGGCGCGTGGGTGGGCTTCAAGGCGATTTCGGAGACGGTCGAATCGGGCTCGACGGTCGATCTCGATGCCCTTTCGACAGAATGGAACGCGCCCGCCGATTTCGTGGCGCCGGCCGGCGGACTCCACAACCGCTGGCCCGATCTGCCGAGCCTCACGATCGAGGCGCGGCTTGCGGCGAAGCTCGACGCGGTGCGCCATTTCGCGCGCACGAACAGCATCGACAAATGGATCGCGCCGAGCCCGGGCGCGAATGTGGGCATCGTGACGTGCGGCAAGGCGCACCTCGACCTGATGGAAGCGCTGCGGCGGCTCGAGCTCAGCGTCGCCGATCTCGATGCGGCCGGCGTGCGCATCTACAAGGTGGGGCTCTCGTTCCCGCTCGAGATGACGCGCATCGACACGTTCGTCGAGGGCCTGACCGAAGTGCTCGTGATCGAAGAGAAAGGCCCGGTCATCGAGCAGCAGATCAAGGATTACCTGTACAACCGCGCTACGGCGACGCGGCCTGCCGTCATCGGCAAGCACGATGCGAGCGGTGCGCTGCTGCTCTCCTCGCTCGGCGAGCTGCGCCCCTCGCGCGTGCTGCCTGTGTTCGCCGAGTGGCTCGCGCGCCACAAGCCCGCGCTCGACAGGCGCGAGCGCGTCGTCGATCTCGTCGCGCCGCAGATTCTTTCGAACGCAGCGGATGCAGTGAAGCGCACGCCGTATTTCTGCTCGGGCTGCCCGCACAACACGTCGACGAAAGTGCCCGAAGGTTCGATCGCGCAGGCGGGCATCGGCTGCCACTTCATGGCCTCGTGGATGGAGCGCGATACGACCGGGCTCATTCAGATGGGCGGCGAAGGCGTCGACTGGGCCGCGCATTCGATGTTCACGAAAACGCGCCACGTCTTTCAGAATCTGGGCGACGGCACCTACTTCCACTCGGGCATTCTCGCGATCCGCCAGGCCGTTGCGGCGAACACGAACATTACTTACAAGATCCTCTACAACGACGCGGTGGCGATGACGGGCGGACAGCCCGTCGACGGCAGCATTTCCGTGCCGCAGATCGCGCGTCAGGTGGAGGCGGAGGGCGTGTCGCGTTTTGTGGTCGTGTCGGACGAGCCCGAGAAATACGACGGCCATCACGGC
>DASZGN010000242.1:0-4426 GCA_035938775.1 Trinickia sp. | reverse complement strand
CAAGCTTGCTCGATTTGCCGCTGATGCGGGCTAGTTCACCGTCGGTGTGATCGAGGAAATTCGACAAGACGACGAGCAGCGCGCCCGCATTAGTCCAAGTGAGCCCACCTTGCGCGAGGCATGCAGCGCCGGCGAGGCCGGTCAAGAGCCGAAGCGTGGTCAGATGATTAGGCGTGATGCGTGTGTTTTTAAGCGGGGTGACTAGACGGCGAGCGAGTCTGGCATCCCACGTGCGCGGTAACGTGGGTGACCCGGCGTGAGCTTCGGTGTCAGTGCGCTTATCCATCCGCATGAATATATACGGTTTAACGAAAGCTGTCCTTTTTCGCCCACACGGCTAACTGGCGCCCGCGGCGGGATCGGGCAAAAAGCGGTAAAGTGCACGCAAAAAACCGCTTTGCCGGTCACGGCGATGCCGGGTGCACCTTAACGCGCGGGCCGGCTTGTGCCACCGGTAATCAACATATGAAACGCTTACTTATTCTGGCCGCTCTAATGGCCGCGCTGCTGCCGAGTGCCGCTTTGCCCGCCCCGCTGGACGATGCACTCCACTGCGATCGGTCCGCCCATGACTTTGTCGGTCCTCTCGTGCGCGACGGTTTGCTTGATCCGAATCCATCGCGCGTCGAGCCGAATTCCATTAACGCGTTCGATCCGGTGCACGGCGCGGGCCTCAAGGCTTTCGGGTTTCATGTGTTCAAGATCGTCGCCTATCAACAGAACGATCCGATGTTCCGTACGGGTGACGGCAAAGTGATTGCGCGCTCGGCGTATGGCGTGGTGGTATTCGGCACCTCAAGCAATGTGAAGGCTGCGGTTGAAGGCGCGCAGAGCACGGCGATTGTGTACCGGGTTGCCCCGTTCATTACGGCGATCTTCTGCCAGCAGGATTGAGTCAACGACAACGGATCGCAGCATTTTTTTCCGATTGCCCGGGTGAGGATTTGATCGCTCGTTTAAAGCGCTTTGGGCATTCCTAAGTTGGAATTACGCAACGTCCGGACAACAAGACCGGCACCACAATGGACGCCGCCCCTTCAGTCATGCAACTATTGCTTCCATCGCTCAGCGCACCGAGCTGTGAAGCCGCTGCTGGCAAAGAGACAAACAAGTCGTCTAAAAAAAATCTCAAGGGTGGGAAGCTCGATGAAGAAGCACGTTATCTCGCTCGCGGTGTCGATGGCATTCGCCGCGCCCGTGTTGGCGCAATCGACGGGCGTGACGCTTTATGGCGTGATTGATGAAGGTCTCGATTTCACGAATAACGTAGCGGGCCATCACGTGTGGGAGTTGGCAAGCGGTTATGTGCAAGGCAGCCGCTGGGGCTTGAAGGGAACCGAAGATCTGGGCGGCGGCCTGAAGGCGATCGTCCAATTGGAAAACGGCTATAACCTGAGCAATGGCCGTCTTGGCCAAGGCGGCCTCATGTTCGGTCGTCAGGCTTACGTCGGCGTGGCTAGCGACGCATACGGTACCCTGACGTTGGGTCGCCAATACGACTCGGTCGTCGACTTCCTCGCGCAAACGACGGCGAACGGCAATTGGGGCGGCTTACTGCTGTCGCACCCGTTCGATAACGACAACACGGATAACACGTTCCGTGTGAACAACACCGTCAAATACACAAGCCCGGAATTCACCGGCCTCCAGTTCGGTGCCACCTATAGCTTCAGCAACGCGACCAACTTCGCAAACAATCGTCAATACAGTGTCGGCGGCCAGTACACGAACGGCGGCTTGCTGGTTGCCGGTGCATACCTGCAGGCGAATAACCCGTCGGCGACCGCGGGCGGCGCCATCAATAACGGCGGCGACGAGAATTTTGTGGCGAGCCGTCTGCGCATATTCGGCGGCGGCATCAACTACACGTTCGGTCAGGCGACCGGCGGCTTTGTCTACACGAATACGCACCTGAAGGATCCGACTGCCAACGGCTACCTCAATCAAACGGCCGGCGACATGCAGACGGTCCTCCCGGTCACGGGCCCGTTGGCTGGCGCAACGTTGAGCTCCATTCGCTTTCACAACTTCGAAGTCAATGGCAAGTACCAGCTCACGCCGTCGTTGTTTGTAGGCGCGCAATATATCTACACGATCGAAAGGTACGATACGACGCTTGGCGATGCGAGGCCGAAGATTCACACGTTTGGCCTGATGGCGGACTACAACATCTCCAAGCGCACGGACGTTTATCTCCAGGGCGCGTATCAGAAGATTGCCGGCGACAAGACGGGTTCGAGTCTGGACCAGGCGTTCGTGCCGGGCGCAGCGGACCTCTCGAGCAACGACAAGCAATTGGTCGTCCGCTTCGCTATCCGTCACAAGTTCTGATAAGAACATCGTGCGGCGCGTTGTGCGCCGCGCGCTTCGATGCTGTCGATCTCAACCCGTTCGAGACTTCGCGTTTCGAATGGGTTTGTTCTTTGAGGCAACGTGCGAGAACGTGCAAGACGCGCATCACGAGCGGCGCCAATGAAGCTGGGTTGCTTTCGAGCGAGCGCCGTCGTGGCGCGCAATTTGCGAGCGGCGTATGCTGACGCCGATCCAGTTAAAGGGCATATCGCCGCAGCTTGGCGAGCCGGCGCCCGACGCTTGAAGACCGTCCGAAGAAAGGAGCACCCCATGGCCGCCATGCAAGCACTCGCCGCCGCGATTCTCAACGCTCGCAGGACGCGCAAGCTCATCGGCAAAGCGCAAGCCGAGGCGCTCAAGCCTGCCGATACCGACGACGCTTATCTCGTGCAACAGCTCGTGCTGGCGGAGCTAGGCGGCTCGGCAGGCTACAAGATCGGCGCGGGCTCGCCGGAGGCCGAGCCGCAGTGCGCACCGCTGCCCGCAACGAACGTGTTCGGCGCGGCAACGGGCATTCGTCTCGCGGACTACTCGCGCGTCGGCCTGGAACTCGAGATCGCGTTCAGCTTCGCGATCGACATCGACCGCACGTTCGCGGAGCGGGCCGAAGACGCGCTGGACGCGCTGGACGCGATCGATGCGATGTCAGTCGTCGTCGAAATCGTCGACAGCCGCTTTGCCGCATGGCCGCCCGATGTCGATCCGCTGTTACAGCTCGCCGATTTTCAAAACAACGGGGCGCTCGTCATTGGCGACACGCGCCCCTACGATCGCGATTTCGACTTTTGCGCGCCGCGCCTCCGCTTTTACTGCGGCAACCGCGAGATCTTCAATGGGTGCGCACGCCACCCTGCGGGCGATCCGCGACGTCTCGTGGCATGGCTCGTTGCGCGCACGCTGGAAAGCGGCCATTCCATTCCCGCACGCACAGTGCTGACGACGGGTTCGTACACGCCGCTATTTATGGCAACGGAGCCCGCCGTCGTGCGCGGCACAATCGAGGGCTTTGGCAATATCGAGTTCGAGATCGCCGACGGGAAATAGCGGGCGCAGCGGGAAGTCATGCCTGCCGCGCGCGTTTCACGCGGCGAGGTCGAGGCGCCTGCGCACGGTCTCGGCCAACCGGTCGTCGGCGAGCGCGCTTGCGGCCAGCGCGGGTACATCGGGATAAGCAGCCCGCGCGATATGGGTCAGCACCTGCCCTGGAGGCGCTTCGACAAAGAGCGTCGCACCATGCTCGACAATTGCGCTAAGCGCGTCGAACCAGCGCACGGTATAGCGCATGTTCGTTGCGAGATCGTCACGGATCGCATCGGCGGTGCGTAACGCGCGCGCACTGCGATTGCCGAAATAGAGGCCGCGTGGTGCGCGAAACGGCACGTCGGCCGCATAGGCAAGAAGCTCGTCCGAAGCTTTGGCAAGCAACTCGCAATGCGACGGCACGCCCATGGCAAGCCTTATCGCGCGATGCGCACCCGCTGCAAGCGCTCGGGCATTGAATGCAGCGAGCGCGGCATCGGAGCCGGCGACCACGATCTGCCGAGGCGCGTTTACGTTGCCGATATAAACGCGTGTGGCCGCGTCGCGCCATAGCTCGTCGGCGAGCGCTTCGACCCGGTGTTCGGTCAAGCCGTCGATGGCTGACATGCCGTAGCCGCTCGGGTATGCGCGCTCCATCAACTCGCCGCGTCGTCTGACCATGCGCAGCGCATCGCCAAACGCGAGCGCGCCGCACGTTACCGCCGCCGCATAGGCGCCGACCGAAAGGCCGGCAGTGAGCGCGCATTCAATGCCCGCATCGGCGAGCCGGCGCGTCGTCGCCACGCCGGCCGCGAGCATGGCGATCTGCACGGCAACACTCGAGCGCAGCGCATCGGACGAATCGAGTGCGCGCACGTCGAGCGACAGCGCGTCCGACGCCTCTTCGATCGTCGCGTCAACAACGGGATGAGAGGGCAAGCGATGCAAGAAGCCTTCGCTTTGCGCGCCTTGACCGGGAAAGAGAAGTGCGAGCATTAGAGCGATTCTCGTTGTGTGCCAGCCTCGAGCACCCAAGGATCGGCAACAAGGCGCG
>DASZGN010000241.1:0-7377 GCA_035938775.1 Trinickia sp. | reverse complement strand
ATAGGCAATCGACACATCGACACGCGACAATCCCACGATCCACACGCCCACGCTGACGACGTAGCACGCGAGGCCGCCAACGATAGGCAACTGCGTCGCGAGCCTCCAGCCAATCGGGACAATGTTCTCACGGGTGAATTCGAAGTGTCCAACGGCGTTCACGCCCGCTTTGAGCAGCAGTTGGGCGCCAGCGTTCAGCGCCACGCCCGTGAGAATGCAAAAAAGGGAAATGGGGTTCATCGAAATCAGGTTGCGTCAGGGATCGGATCGACCGGCTGCGGCCACGCCCGATGGCGTGCCGCATGCGCGAGCCGGCTCAGGGCTTTTCCACGATCACGCGACGGGCATCGCGCGCGATCACCCGCATCGGCACGTTCTCGGCGGCGAGGGCTTTGTAGCGCGCGGTCGGCATCAGCGCGAGCGCATGAGGGTCGCTTCGCCAGCGTTCGATCCATTCGCTCACCGACGGCACCCATTTTTGGGGCTCCTCAGTCACACCGAAGCGCAACTCGTCAGCACTTTCGACCATGATCATCGTGTGGCCGACGTAAAACGGCATCGTGTGATCGAGCACGCCGACCGAGTAGAACGGCGTGTCGGCCGGCAGCCGGGCGAGCTCTGCCTTGACGGCCGGCGCAAGCGGGGCGCCGGAGCTCAGTTGGCCAAATGTTTCGTGACCCGCGCCGGCAATCGTTGCAAGCATGACCCAGGCCGCGCCGAACATGGTAGCCGCGGGCAGGACGCTTCCTCGCCCGCGCCGGTTCAGCCACAGGGCCCCGAGCGTGAGCACGAACGCGACGCCGACTGCGGCAAACACCCACACGCGGAATTCGCGGTACAGCGCGTTGGGCGTGCGGGCGTCGCCGAAGCGGGCAAGAAAGACGGCGCCGATCGCGGCGGCAACCAGCAGCAGCGCGTAGCCGAGCAGGTGGCGGCGCCACGTCTCGCGCGCCACGTGCGGCAAGTAGGCGCCCATTAAGAGCGCAAGCGCCGGGGCGATCGGCAGCACGTACGACACGAGCTTCGAATGCGACGCGCTGAAAAATAAAAAGATGAACGCCGCCCAGACGACGAGCAGCTTCATCGGCGCGAACCCGTTCGCCTGACGCGGAAGCTTGACGGCGTGGCGCGCACTCTGGACCGCTATCGACAGCCAGGGCAGGAAGCCGGCCAGAATGACGCCGATGAAGTAGTAAACCGGGCCGGGGCGATTCTGCTCCGGGGTCAGGTAGCGCTGGAACTGCTGGACAATGAAGAAAAAGTTGAAGAATTCCGGGTTGCGCTGCTGCACGAGCACGAACCAGGGCGCGGCGATCGCGAAGAAGACGACGAGCCCGCTTGGCAGATAAAGGCGTTTCCAGATGGCCCAGTCGCGCGAGATCAGCGTGTAGAGGACGAGCACGGCGCCCGGCAGCAAAACGCCGATCAGCCCCTTCGAGAGCATCGCGAGCGCCATCGAGGCCCAGCACGCCCACATCCAGAACCGCGCCTCGCGCGCGCGCAACCCGGTGCGCTGGCCGAGCAGCATCGCGCAGAGCGTGAGCTCCATCCAGAACGACAGGCCCATGTCGAGCGTATTGAAGTGGCCCATCAACTGCCAGTACGGGGCGCTCGCGAGCACGAGCGCCGCGGCGAAGCCCACCGCGGCGTTGAACACGCGCGCGCCGGTGTAGCCGACGAGCAGCACGCCCGCGAAACCGGTAAGCGCCGTATAGAGCCGCGCCTGCCATTCGCCGATGCCGAACCATGCGAACGTCAGTGCGTTGGCCCAGGTTTGCAGCGGCGGCTTTTCGAAGTACTTGTAGCCGTTGTAGCGCGGGGTGATCCAATCCCCGGTGACGAACATCTCGCGCGCCATTTCGGCGTAGCGGCCTTCGTCGCTCGGCACGAGGTGGCGCCAGCCGAGCGGCGCGAACCAGACGAGGCCGAGCGCGACAATCAAGAGCATGATCGCGATGCGCCCCACCGGCCATGGCGAGGGCACGCCGTCGAGCGTCGCGAGGCTTTCGGCCGGCGCCGCGCCGGCGGCGCGGGAATAGCGTTGAAGCGGCATGTATATGATCCGTCTAGGGGTGCCGCGCGGGCGGCGGAGTGATAACGGTGGGAAAGCGTTGCGCTCGGCCGCGGGCTGGGCCGCTGCCGTCTGATGCGACGAGGCTGGCCGGCCGCACGGTCATCGCTCGATGAGGAGTGCCGCCGCGACCCGGCGGCCTTCGGCCATCAAGATGTTGTAGGTGCGGCAGGCGGCCATGAAGTCCATCGATTCGACACCGATGCGTCGCGCGGCGAGCGCTGCGGTTAGCCGCGGGTGCGGAAAGCGCAGGCGCGTCCCGGTCCCGAACACGACAAGCTCGGGCGCATGGGCTAGCAGCAGATCGAAATGCTCGGGCGTGAGCGCATCGAAGGCGGATACCGGCCACGCTATGACGGGCGCATCGGGCAGCAGGATAATGCTGCTTTCGTGGCGTTCCAGGTTGATGTCGACATAATGGGCGCCGTAACCGGTCACGGTATTGAGTGCGCCGCTCGAATCCTGATGCAGTTTCAAATTCGTTTTCCGTAGTTTCGCCGGGGCTCGTACTTCGCCCGCATGCCACGCGCCAGGGCGCGCACCGACGTGAAGGCGGGCTGCGCCTTCGCGAAAAGCGGGGTCCCGCACAAGCCGGAGCCAAGGCCGAAAGGTCTTTCGCGACAGTTGGTGCATTGCGAAAGATGGCCTAAATCCGCTAAATTATAACTTTTTAGCCGCCCGGCGGCGCCTTTGCATCGTGCCACGGTCGGCCACAAGCCGCCGCGCGCGACTCCCACCCGGCGAACCCGTCGTCGTGCCCCGGGCCATCGCATCCCCAGCGCGAGCCTCGAGCTCGCGCTTATAGCATGAGCTCCCCCGTCTTTCGGGTTATTCCCCAGGAAACCGTGTCCGCCGTGAAACCGATTCTGAAATCGAACAAGCTTCTAAACGTCTGCTACGACATCCGCGGGCCCGTGCTGGAACACGCAAAGCGGCTCGAAGACGACGGCCACCGGATCATCAAGCTCAACATAGGCAATCTCGCGCCGTTCGGCTTCGATGCGCCTGACGAGATCATCCAGGACATGATCCGCAATTTGCCCATGTCGTCGGGCTATTCGGATTCGAAGGGCGTGTTCGCCGCGCGCAAGGCGATCATGCACTACACGCAGCAAAAGGGCGTGGCGGGCGTCGATCTCGACGACATCTACATCGGCAACGGCGCCTCCGAACTCATCGTGATGGCGATGCAAGGGCTCTTGAACGACGGCGACGAGGTGCTGCTGCCCGCGCCCGACTACCCGCTCTGGACCGCCGCGGTGAGCCTGTCGGGCGGCACGCCCGTGCATTACCTGTGCGACGAGGCGAACGGCTGGATGCCCGATCTCGAGGATCTGCGCGCGAAGATCACGCCGCGCACGCGCGCGCTCGTCGTCATCAACCCGAACAATCCCACGGGCGCGCTCTACTCGGACGAGCTGCTGCTCGAGCTGATCGAAATCGCCCGCCAGCACGGCCTCGTCATCTTCGCCGACGAGGTGTACGACAAGATCGTCTACGACGGCAAGAAGCACACGTCGATCGCGGCGCTTTCCGAGGACGTGCTGACGGTCACCTTCAACAGCCTTTCGAAGAGCTACCGCTCGTGCGGCTACCGGGCAGGCTGGATGTACGTGTCGGGGCTCACGGGCGAGAACCGCCGCCATGCCAAGGACTATTTCGAAGGGCTCGGCATTCTCGCCTCGATGCGTCTGTGCCCGAACGTGCCCGGGCAGTACGCGATCCAGACGGCGCTCGGCGGCTACCAGAGCATCAACGATCTCATCGAGCCGGGCGGGCGCCTGTACAAGCAGCGCCAGATCGCCTACGAGCTCCTCAACGCCATTCCCGGTGTAAGCTGCGTGAAGCCCGAGGCCGCGCTCTACATGTTTCCGCGGCTGGATCCCGAGGTGTATCCGATCGAGGACGACCAGCAGTTCATCCTCGACCTGCTGCTCGAAGAGCGCGTGCTGCTCGTGCAGGGCACGGGGTTCAACTGGCCGCGGCCCGACCACTTTCGAGTCGTGTTCCTGCCGAACGCCGACGACCTCACCGATTCGATCCACCGCATCGCGCGCTTTCTCGAAGGCTACCGAAAGCGCCACGGCACCTGATCCATCGGAAGCGGCCCGAGCGCCGAGCGCACCGCGGCCTCGATCTCATCAACGCTTCATCACTCAAGAACACGCTGCATGGAACCGATCAAAGTTGGCTTATTGGGCTTCGGCACGGTGGGTAGCGGCACCTTCACGGTGCTCCGCCGCAACCAGGAAGAAATCAGGCGCCGCGCCGGACGCGGCATCGAAGTCGCGCGCATCGCGGTGCGCAATCCGGCCAAGGCCCTGGCGGCACTCGGCGATGCGGCCGGCAGCGTGAGCGTCGGCGACGACTTCAACGCCGTCGTCGATGATCCGTCGATCGGCATCGTCGGGGAGATGATCGGCGGCACCGGCATCGCCCGCGAGCTCGTGCTGCGCGCCATCGCGAACGGCAAGCATGTCGTGACCGCCAACAAGGCGCTCCTGGCCGTGCATGGCACCGAGATATTCGAGGCGGCGCACGCGCGCGGCGTGATGGTCGCCTTCGAGGCCGCGGTTGCGGGCGGCATCCCGATCATCAAGGCGCTGCGCGAAGGGTTGACGGCGAATCGCATCCAATGCATAGCCGGCATCATCAACGGGACGACGAACTACATCCTGTCGGAAATGCGCGAGCGCGGTGTCGATTTCGCGACGGCGTTAAAGGGCGCGCAGGCGCTTGGCTATGCGGAAGCCGACCCGACGTTCGATATTGAAGGCATCGACGCCGCGCACAAGGTGACGATCATGAGCGCGATCGCGTTCGGCATTCCGATGCAGTTCGACCGCGCGTATGTGGAAGGCATCAGCAAGCTCGCCGCGATAGACATCAAATACGCCGAAGATCTCGGCTACCGCATCAAGCTGCTCGGCATCACGCGGCGCACCGAGCGCGGCATCGAGCTGCGCGTGCACCCGACGCTGATCCCGGCGAAGCGCCTCATCGCGAATGTCGAAGGCGCGATGAACGCGGTCGAGGTGCATGGTGATGCGATCGGCGCGACGCTCTACTACGGCAAAGGGGCGGGCGCCGAGCCGACGGCCTCGGCAGTCGTCGCCGACCTCGTGGATGTGACGCGCCTGCACACGGCCGATCCGGAGCATCGCGTGCCGCATCTCGCATTCCAGCCGCAAAGCCTTTCAGACACACCGATTCTGCCAATCGACGAAGTGACGAGCGGCTACTACCTGCGCCTGCGCGTGGCCGACGTGACGGGCGTGCTCGCGGACATCACGCGCATTCTCGCGGACACCGGCATTTCGATCGATGCGCTGCTGCAAAGGGAGTCCGAGCAGATTGCCGCCAATGGCGAAACCGACGTCGTCATCATCACGCACGAGACGCTCGAGAAGAACGCGAACGCCGCAATTGCGCGGATCGAGGCGCTCGACACCGTGGTGTCGAACGTGACGAAGCTGCGCATCGATGCGCTTTCCTGACAACCGACCGAAAGCCCGATCATGAACTACATTTCGACGCGCGGCGCCGGCATCGGCGAGCGCCATACGTTCTCCGACATCCTGCTTGGCGGCCTCGCGAAAGACGGCGGCCTCTATCTGCCGGCTGAATACCCCCGCGTGTCGGCTGACGAGCTCGCGCGCTGGCGCGCGCTGCCGTATGCCGATCTCGCGTTCGAGATCCTGTCCAAGTTCAGCGACGACATCCCCGCCGACGACTTGCGCGCCTTGACGCGCAGCACCTACCGGGCGGAGGTCTACCGCAACGTGCGCAACGGCGAGGATGCCGACGACATCACACCGGTGAGGCCGCTTGGGGTCGAGCAAGGCGCGTCGCTCGCCTTGCTCGGTCTTTCGAACGGCCCGACGCTCGCCTTCAAGGACATGGCGATGCAACTGCTCGGCAATCTGTTCGAGTACGCGCTCGCGAAGCATGGAGAGACGCTCAACATCCTCGGCGCGACCTCGGGCGACACCGGCAGCGCAGCCGAATATGCGATGCGCGGCAAGGCCGGCATTCGCGTGTTCATGCTGTCGCCGCACGGCAAGATGAGCGCGTTCCAGACGGCACAGATGTACAGCCTTCAAGATCCGAACATCTTCAACCTGGCGATCGAAGGCGTCTTCGACGAATGCCAGGACATCGTGAAGGCCGTCTCGAACGACCACGCGTTCAAGGCTCGGCACCGCATCGGCACGGTCAATTCGATCAACTGGGCGCGTGTCGTGGCCCAGGTCGTCTACTACTTCAAGGGCTACTTCGCGGCGACGCGCACGAACGATGAGCGCGTTTCGTTCACGGTGCCCTCGGGCAACTTCGGCAACGTCTGCGCCGGACACATCGCGCGCATGATGGGGCTGCCGATCGAGAAGCTCGTCGTCGCCACGAACGAGAACGACGTGCTCGACGAGTTCTTCCGCACGGGCGTGTACCGCGTGCGGGCAGCCGCGCAGACCTATCACACGAGCAGCCCGAGCATGGATATCTCGAAGGCATCGAACTTCGAGCGCTTCGTTTTCGATCTGCTCGGGCGCGATCCGGCGCGCGTGCTGCAGCTGTTCCGCGACGTGGAGGGGAAGGGCGGGTTCGATCTCGCGGCGAGCGGCGACTTCGCCCGCGTGAGGGAATTCGGCTTCGTGTCGGGCAGCAGCAGCCATGCGGACCGCGTCGCGGCGATCCGCGACGTGCACGAGCGATACGGCACGATGATCGACACGCACACGGCGGACGGCGTGACCGTCGCGCGCCAGCATCTGGAGCCGGGTGTGCCGATGATCGTGCTCGAGACCGCTCAGCCGATCAAGTTCGGCGAAACGATTCGCGAGGCGCTTGGGCGTGACCCCGAGCGTCCCGCCGCGTTCGCGGGGCTCGAGGCGCTGCCGCAACGATTCGACGTGCTGCCGGCCGATGCGGCGCAGGTCAAGGCCTTCATCGCGGCCCGCACAGGTAGTGCATGAGACCCGCTTGAGCGGCGTGGCGGCGCGCGGGGCGGGTTGCGCGCCGCTACAATGTCATTTCCGCAGTCCGACCCGCTAACCAGACTGATGTCCACGCCTTTACCGCCTGCCTCGCGCGCGCCGCTGATTTCGACCGCCGATGCGCTCGCTACGCTGCTCGGCGCCGTCCGCCCGATCGCCGAGACTGAAACCGTTGCGACGCTCGATGCGCTTGACCGCGTGCTCGCCGCCGATGTCGTATCGGCGCTCGATGTGCCGCCGATGAACACAAGCGCAATGGACGGCTATGCGGTGCGCGTGGTCGACCTCGAGCGCGGCGAGCGCCGCCTGCCG
>DASZGN010000240.1:0-1709 GCA_035938775.1 Trinickia sp. | reverse complement strand
CTGTTGAGCGATCACCGTAGGGTTCGTCGAGTTGGCCGCGATGATCTGTGCTGCCGTCAGCACGTCGTTCGCGCCGCCTTGGATCAGCACGAGCTGATTGGTGTTGAAGCTCGCGTGCGCAGCCAGATAGTTCTGCATCTGCGTGGCAATTGGCACGGTGCTCAACGTCGGGGCGCCGACACCCGGCTGCAGCGCGACGCGCGCGCCGCCTTGGGCGTAGCCGAAGCCGCCTTGCGTTGTCGGCGTGGTCATCGTGAAGCCTCCCGAGTACGCCGGCGCGATCGCGCCGCCGTAATAGGCCGCGACGTCCTGCACCCAGATCGCCCCCGGGTTGGTCGTGAATTCGCCGCCGCCGAAGTTCGGCAGCGCGTACCACGCGTACGTCCCGACATCCGAGAGGCTGTCGCCGAAGGACACAGCCTGCAGTGCCACGCCCCCCGTCGGTGTCGCGCTCGCCGGGGGGCTGTTGTTGTCCCCGCCGCCGCATGCGGCGAGCAGTGCGAACGCCGCGCTCGCGATGGCAGTCTGCGCGACGCGCAACAGGCTTTTCTTGGGGGAATGGTTGTTGAGTTCCATCGACTTCATCTCCTCGTATGGTGGCGTGGCCGTGACGGCTTGGCCGTTTTTGATTAGTGGTGATGCGCTTGGCGCTTGCCGCCGGCGCTTGGCACGCCATGACTAGCCGCGGCGAAGCGCTTACTGATGCTTACTGATGATTCCGGTCGTTCACGTTTCGCGCGAGGCGGGGAGCGGCGGCGGCTCGTCGATGCGCTTTGCCGCGCCGCCGAGGCCGCCGCCGCTTGAGGCGGCGCGCTCGGCATGCCACGCCGTCGCCCATTCGGGCGGCCCGAAGACGGCGCGCAGCTTGTCGGCGAGCCGCGGCGCGCGCATCGCATCGGCGAGCATCGACCCCCATTCGTGAAACGTCGCCTTCAGCGGGTTGTGCGTGCGAAGCGGCTCGACAATGCCGTATTGCGGCGCCTCGGTCGGATCTTCATCGACATAGCTGCCGAACAGGCGATCCCAGATCACGAGGACGCCCGCGTAATTCCGATCGATGTAGCGTTCGTTGCGCGCGTGATGGACGCGATGAATCGACGGCGTGTTGAGCACGTATTCGAGCCAGCCGAGACGGCCGATCGACTGTGTGTGCACGAAGAACTGAAAGGCGAGGTTGATCAGCACGATCGCGATGATCTGCTTGGGCGCAAAGCCGATGAGCGCGAGCGGCGTCCAGAATGCCCACATGCCGGCGATCGGGTACATGAGGCTCTGGCGGAACGCCGTCGACAGATTGAGCCGCTCCGACGAATGGTGCACGACGTGCGCGGCCCACAGCCACCGCACGCGGTGGCTGCAACGATGAAAGACGTAGTAGAGCAGGTCTTGAGCGACGAACAGCACGGCGAACGAGATCCAGCCGGGCTGCCAGGTGACGAACCTGAAATGATCGTAGACGTAGGTGTAAACGGGTATGACGGCGAGCCAGGCGAGCTTGTCGGCGCCTTGGTGCATTAGCGCGAGCGCGGCGTTGCAAAGGGTATCGGGCCAGCTGTAGAGCCCCATGTGCGGCGCTTTGCGCGCGAGGTGCCACGCTTCCCAGCCGATGCATGCGAGAAAAAGAGGCGCCATGGCAAGTAGAAGCAATTCGGCGTCGAATTGCATGGGCGTCATCCTCCTTCTGTCTCCGGCTGTTCTTGTTGCGGCGT
>DASZGN010000239.1:0-4337 GCA_035938775.1 Trinickia sp. | reverse complement strand
GGCTCATCAGATCGAGCTTGAAATGCGCCGCGTAAATCGGCGTGCTTTTCGGCAAATCGTTGCGCGTCACTTTCAGCACATGCACGAAAGGTCGCCACTGCGTCGGTGTGTCGGCAAGCGCCGCGTTGACCACGTTTATCGCGTTCGTGTAGATGCTAAGTCGCGGCATATGCAAGCGCAGGAGCGATTTGTTCAGGCATACCGCCTGCCGCACATATGCGTATGGGTCTTTGCTGCGACTGTTGGGGCTGGCTGCGCCAGCCGGATCCAGGTAGACGAGCGCGCACGGGACGATCTGGAGACCCACCGTCCGCTGCCCCCCGCTTAAAGCCGGGTTGCTGGTTCGTCTCATCATTTCACCGGCACCCATATCAGCGCTCCAATGAATCACTCTTGAGCAAGGCGCGTGCCTGAGAAAAGAGTGCGAGCGGTGAAAGCTCGAATGTATTGTTTGTGCCTTCCGATGATATTGGATAGCGACCGGTTTTTTTACGCCACAATGTCGCCAATTCGAGCCACTAGAAAAAAGGTCCTGATGTCCCCGATTTCGCTTTTTCTTCAGCCGGGCACGCTTTCGCCCTCGATTCGGCGGCAAGCCGCCCATGCGCTCGAGCGCGGCGCGCTGGTGCCGATCGAAACTGCGCAAACGACGCTCGACGACGCCGGCGTGCGCTTCCTGGTGCGCCAGGTGTCGAGCCTGGCCGACAAGGCACGCGCGCGCGGCGCGAAACCGTCTTCCCCCGTCGATCCGTTCCTGCCCCACGACCCCGATCTTTTCGTGGCAGACATCAGCGCCACTCACTTCGCACTGCTTAACAAGTTCAACGTGATCGACCACCATCTGCTGATCGTGACGCGCGCATTCGAAGAGCAGAATGCGCTGCTCACGCTCGCCGACTTCACGGCATGGTGCGCGTGCCTCGCCGAATTCGACGGGCTCGGATTCTATAACGGCGGCCCCGAAGCGGGCGCGAGCCAGCGCCACAAGCACATGCAGATCGTGCCGCTACCGCTCGGCGACGCCGGCGAAGCACTGCCGATCGATCCCCTCATTCGCACCGCGCGCGCGACGCCCGATATCGGCACGCTTGCCGGCCTGCCGTTCGCGCACGCGTTTGCCCGGCTCGCGCCGGCCGCTCCGGAAGCCGCCGCGCATGCGTCACTCGACGCTTATCGGAGGCTGTTGAAGGCGGTAGGAATAGAAGCTGTCGATGTGAACGGACAAGCCCATCAGTCGGCGCCTTACAACCTGCTCGTGACACCGCGCTGGATGCTGCTCGTCCCGCGCTCGGCGGAACAGGCCGATGGCGTCTCGGTCAACGCGCTCGGCTTCGCGGGCTCGCTCTTCGTGCGCGACGCCGGGCAAATGGACACGGTGCAAAGGCTTGGGCCGATGACCGTTCTGCAACGCGTCGCCAAGCCGTTGCCAGTGCATCGCTGAACCGCACACGTCTGTTGCGTTGCAACGTATCATCCTTCGGCCTTCACCCACTCGATACACGTGCCCATGTCCGTCGCCGCTTTGCCGTCTTCAGATGCTGCCTCGCCTTCGTACCGTCATTCGTTCGCCCGATCGCGAATCGCCGCCGCGGCGCTAAGTCTTGCGCTCGCCGCTTGCGCGGCGAACCCGCCCGCGACATCGAGCCTGCACGCGCATATCGATCCGATCGGACTCTTCCCGATGGCCGCCTACGACCAGGACGTGGATCACTGGATTGACCCCGCACGCCCCGACTACGACACCCCCTTCCTGAGCGCCGACGAGCAACGCACCCACACCGATGCGCTTTTTGCGCGCTATTTCGGCAGCTCGCCGCGCGATCCCTCTCCGTGGAACCCAGCATTCATCGGCGAGCGCGTCTACGGCAATGGCGGCAGCGACATCGTCGATCTGCAGCTTCGCCGCATCGCGAGCTACGACAACACGGGCAAAGCCGAGGACGCGCTCGTCTATGGACAGAATTACCGGGCGCATACGGCGCAGTGGATCGAGGCGATCAAGGCAAACATGAACGCGCAGCAATTCGCGCAGGCGCCTCGATACACGCTGTCGGCACGCGCGATCGCCACTGACAACCTGCTCGTGCGCGAGTTGCCGACGATGGACCCCGCGTTCTATTCGCACCGCCTCGCCGGGGAAGGCTATCCGTTCGACAATCTGCAAGTGTCGGCGATACGTCCAGGCACGCCGCTCTACGTGCTGGGCCGCAGCACCGACGGCGCGTGGTGCTACGTGCAGACACCCGAAGTGCAAGGCTGGGTGCAAGCGGAGGGCGTGGGCGCGGTGGACGATGCGTTCGTCGACGTTTGGACGCGCCGCGCACGCGTTGCTTGGGGCGCCGTCATCGCGGCATCGGTTCCGGTGCGCGACGAAGCGGGTACGTTCCGGTTCGACGCACCGGGCGGCACGCTGCTGCCGCTCGCACCGCCCTCGCATGGCGCTCAGCCGGGCGTGCGCATGGCGTTTGTGCCGGTGCGCGGCATCGATGGCCGCGCGCTCGTTCGCAAAGCTCGCTTGATGGACACGCAAATCGTGCCCATGCCCTATGCCGCCACGCCGCATCATTTGGCAACACTGATGAAAGCGCTGATCGGCCGACCGTATGGGTGGGGCAATGCGGGTTTCTACAACGACTGCTCGTCGGAACTGCAAAGCATCTTCGCCGCATTTGGCGTCTGGCTGCCGCGCCACTCATCGACCCAAATGAGCGCGGGTCAAATGACTGATCTATCCGGTGCCACGGCCGCCGAGCGGCTCGACTACCTGGTGCGCCAAGGCAAGCCGATGCGCACGCTCATCTATATCGGCGGCCACGTGATGCTTTATCTCGGCACCACGATGCGCGACGGCCATGCGGTGCCGCTCGTCTATCAGGAGATCTGGGGGTTGCGTCCGGCCGACAACAGTCGACGCGCCGTCATCGGCGCTTCGGTGATCTTTCCTCTGCTCGAACGCATTCCTGAGGACGCGTCGTTGCAGTCGCTCGCCGGCACACCGATTTTTCAGATCAGCGTGCTCGGCATGCCAAGCGGCGTCTCGCCGCCGTCCGACGAAGAAAATCCCGCGAGCTAAGGTCTGCCTGTCGCGCGAAGAGCCGAAGGACAAGTGCCCCCCCGCGGCAGGAACCGCTACTGCGGCAACACTTGACCGCGCGTTTCAGGCGCGAGCGGGATGATAAAGAGGCCGATGATGAACACGATGGCGGTCAGTGCGACGGGCAGCCCTAGCGTGTGCGTGTGCAGCACGGCGGCGCCGAGCAGAAAGTTCACGCCAGCACCGACGAAGCGGCCGAACGAGGTGCAAAACGCAAACGCTGTCGCACGCACGCGCGTTTCGAATTGCTCGGGCAACCAGAGGCTGAAGAGCGCAAAGTTGCCGCCGAAGAAGCCGAGCACGAAGAGCCATGCGATGAACGGTGCGAGCCCGTTCGGCATGTAGTACGCCCACCCGAAGCTGCCCGTGATCGCCACGGCCATGCCGAGGAAATACACGGCGAGCGTTTTCTTGCGCCCGATACGCTCGGCGAGCGGCGGCAACGCGAGGCAGCCGAGTATCGTGCCGATCGATAAAAGCCCCGTAGCAAGCGATGCGGTCTTGATCGCCGCACTCTTGTCCATCCCGGCTTTCAGCGAGAGTTGAATGACGGCCGACGGCTCATACACGGCCCCCGCCCATAAGCCGACGATTGCAATCGTGATCAATGCGCACGCTACCCATGTGCGAGCCCGATACCCGGGGCCAAGAATCTCGTGCAACGGCCGCGAACGCACGGCGCGCGCTTCGGCTTTCTGCCACTTCTCGGTTTCCTTCACGCGCAAGAGCACGAGAATCGCAACGACGACCGGCACCGCGCCCGTAAGAAACATCGCACGCCAGCCGAAATGAACGCCGACCGTATAGTTGAGCGCCGCGGCGATGAAGAAGCCCGCGTAATAGCCGGTCTGCAAATAGCCGGCGCCCATCTTGCGGCGATCCTCGGGCCACGCCTCCGCGACATAGGTGCCCGCGAGCGCCCACTCGCCGCCGATGCCCACGCCCGCGATGAAGCGATACAACGCGAGCTGCCACACGTTGTGCGAGGTCGCCGCGAGGCCCGTGAAGATGGCGAATGTGAAGATCGTGCCGGCCAGCACCTTGGTGCGGCCGAAGCGATCGGCAAGCGGCCCCCAGATGAAAGACAGCCCCCACCCGACGAGAAAGAGCGCGAACAGAATCGAGCCCGCGAGGCCGATGTTGGCCGGCGTAGCCTCATAGCCAGAGCGCGGCAACAGCTCGGTAAGCGCTGGCGTCAGCACGAGCGCATAGATGAACGAATCCATGCCGTCGAGCGTCCAGC
>DASZGN010000238.1:0-7436 GCA_035938775.1 Trinickia sp. | reverse complement strand
TTCGGCTTCGAGAAGCTCAAGCAATACGATGTCGCGGGCTGGCAAGCGATGAAAGCCGCCGCCATCGATGCCAAACGCGCCGCGCGCGCGTCCGCCGCAGGCGATTTCCACATTTTCGGCAGCGACATTTCCGGCGACATGCTCGACAAGGCGCGCGCGAATCTTGAACGCGCGGGCCTGTCCGCGATCAGCCTGAAGCAGCTCGACGCGCGCGCCATCGCACCGCCTGTCGCGATGCCGGGCATCATCATCGCCAATCCGCCGTATGGCGAGCGCATCACGGTGCGCGGCCGCGGCCCGCGCGGCGAGTTGCGTGAAACGGGCCGCGAGCGCGAACCCGGCGACGCGTTCCGCCGCGCGCAGCCCGACGCAGCCGACAGCGAGTTCTTCCAGGCATTCGGCGATGCGCTCAAGCAGCGCTTCGCCGGCTGGCACGCGTTCGTGCTCACCGCCGACCGCAAGCTGCCCGGTCAGATGCGCCTGCGCGAATCGGCCAAGACGCCGCTATTCAACGGTGCGATCGAATGCAGGCTCTTTCGCTTCGATCTCGTCGTGGGCAGCGTGAAGTCGCGGCCAGCAGTGGATAAAAACCCGGCCGGCAACGCTTGATCGACGCTTGAAAACCGGGCCGCGGCGTGCGATAGCTGCAGCTGGCGTGCCGGGTCAAGCGTGACGCCAGCCATCGCGCGTGGTGGTAAACGGCAGCGCGCGCCCTGTTTCGAGCAGCGATTTCAAGCTCGAGAGCACGATCGGCCACCCAGACGTGATGCCCTTTTCCATCTCCGATCCCGACTCGAGCTCGTCATGCGTCACCGTGAGGCGAACGAGGTCGTAGGCCGGCTCGATCAGGTACGTGACGCGGGACTCCCCGCCGCCCGACGGAAACGCCCAGGTCACGACAAGCTTTCGTGGCGGATCGCTTTCGACGACTGTCCCGACGATATCGACGGTGCTCGCGTCGTCGTAGTCCCGATGCTCCCACTGCGAGCCGACCTTCCAGTCCGATGCGTTGCGGTGATTCACCCAGTACTGCTTGGTCATCTCGGGATCGATGAGCGCGTTGAACGCCTTCTCGGGCGTTGTCGCAATGTAGGTCACGTAAACGAATGCCGGCTTAGTCATCAGAGTCTCCATCGGTTAGGCGGTTTCGTTCCAGCCCGCGTTTGAGTTCGTCCAACGCGCGCAGCCTCGCGCGCTCGAACTTGCCGATCCAGCGCTCCGCGATTTCGTGAATCGGCACGGGGTTCAGGTAATGCAGCTTTTCGCGCCCATGCCATATGGTCGCGACGAGATTCGCCGCTTCCAGCAGAGCAAGGTGCTTGCTCACGGCCTGCCGCGTCATCGCGAGGCCGGCGCAGAGCTCACCCAGCGTTTGCCCGTTACGTTCGTGCAGCAGATCGAGCAAGCGGCGGCGGGTGGGGTCGGCCAATGCCTTGAATACGATGTCCATGCAAGCGCGGTCGGTCGTGACGAACACATTATGCAACCATTTGGTTGCGTGTCAAGAAGCGTGAATCCGAGTGGCGAGACAATGACCCACCGCGCCGCAGCTCGTTTTGTGCGTTAAATTGCACGGTATGGATGTAACGTTTGATTTAACGCACACTGGGTTGCAGTCAGACCGCGCACGGTGTACCGTGTGCGTAATATTGCACACAAAGCGCTTTACGCCCGTTTTTAGAGACATGAAAGTCACCCAAGCAATTGCGGCTAGCCCTGTCGTTCTCGCCGAGGCTGCGCGGCTGGGAGCGCACTTGGCACGGCTGCGAATCGCAAGACGCCTCCAGCAAGGCGCAGCCGCGACTCGCGCGGGAATCTCGCGCAACACCGCCTCTCGCCTGGAAAATGGTGACCCTGCGGTCGCGCTTGGGCAGTGGCTCAGGTATCTCGACGCAATTGCGCCTGGGATGACGCTGCAAGAGCTGCTATCGGAGTCAGATCCTTCGCTGAAGGCTCAGGGTGCCCGCGAACGAGCGCAACGCGTTCGCTCGCTTTCCGAAAGCGAACTCAAGGACCTGGATTTCTGATGATTGCCACGCTCAAGAGACTCGCGGTATTTGCTTACCTGAACGATGACCAAGCGCATGGTCTTCAATATCCTCGTGAGTAACGACGACGACCATCTGCGCAACCACGGCTTTATTCGGGATCCTCGCGAGCCGGGGCAGACCACATAGAGCCGCCCCCCGAACGACGGCGCCTGCGGCGAGCCCGATTTCGCCAAGCGTGCACGCCGCATCCGCAGCCCCTTGCGCGAGGCACGGCTCATTCGCGTAACGACAGAAAACGCCATAATTGCCGTTCCCGGGTTCTTGCCCGCTTCGCTGCTCGCCGCCTGCCAACCGGTGACAATCTGGACACGCACCGACGTCTCTCGTAAAGTGCCGCCCTCGCGAGGCGCGTGCCTTGCCTATCCAACGCTTTCCAAGCCCACCTCTCGGAGAAAAAACATGGAGACTTCCGACCGGCCTCGCCGCTCGTGGCTATGGCTGATACTGCTCGCGCCCTATGTCGCGCTGCTGTGGCTGCCCTTTTATAACGGCACGCAGCCGTCGCTGTTCGGCTTTCCCTTCTTCTATTGGTATCAGTTCCTTTGGGTGCCGATCACCTCGCTCTTGATGTACGTCATCTATCGAGGTGTCAAATGAACGCGCAGCCGACAGCGATCAACATGACCGCGATGGCCGTCTTCATCGCGTTCTTCGCGCTCGTCACCGTGCTCGGCTTCGTCGCGGCGCGCTGGAAGCGCGGCGATCTCACGCAACTGCATGAATGGGGGCTCGGCGGGCGGCAGTTCGGCACGGTGATCTCGTGGTTTCTCGTCGGCGGCGACTTCTACACCGCCTACACGGTGATCGCGGTGCCCGCGCTCGTGTATTCGGTCGGCGCCTACGGCTTTTTCGCGCTGCCGTACACGATCATCGTCTATCCGTTCGTCTTCGCGGTGATGCCGAAGCTGTGGCAAGTCTGCCAACGCCACAATCACATCACGGCGGCCGATTACGTGCAGGGCGAGTTCGGCGGCAAGTGGTTCCCCGCCGCGGTGGCGCTCACAGGCATCGTCGCGACGATGCCGTACATCGCGCTGCAGCTCGTCGGCATGCAGGTCGTGATCAAGAGCCTCGGCGTGACCGGCGAGCTGCCGCTCATCGTCGCGTTCGTGATCCTCGCCCTCTACACGTACGCGAGCGGTCTGCGTGCGCCGGCGATGATCGCGTTCGTCAAGGACATCATGATCTACATCGTCGTGATCGTCGCGGTGTTAGTGATACCAGCCAAGCTGGGCGGTTACGGCACGCTCTTTGACACCGCCGACAAGTTCTTCGCGGCAAAGGGCGGCGCGACCGGCATCATCCTGAAGCCGTCGCAGTTCACCGCCTATGCAACGCTCGCGCTCGGCTCGGCGCTCGCCGCATTCATGTACCCGCACACGATGACGGCCGTGCTGTCGTCCAGCTCCGCCGCCACGGTGAAGAAGAACGCCATCTTCCTGCCCGCCTACACGGTGCTGCTCGGCCTGATCGCGCTGCTCGGCTACATGGCGATCGCCGCGGGCGTGCACGTGAAGTCCGCGTCCGACGTCGTGCCTGCGCTCTTTCTCACGCTGTTTCCATCGTGGTTCGTCGGCTTCACCGCGGCCGCGATCGCGATCAGTGCGCTGGTGCCGGCGGCGATCATGTCGATCGGTGCGGCGAACCTGTTCACGCGCAATCTGTACAAGCCGCTGATCTCGCCGAACGTGAGTCCCGAGAAGGAAGCGTCGAATGCGAAGCTGGCGTCGCTCGTCGTGAAGTTCGGCGCGTTGTTGTTCATCATCGTGCTGCCAACGCAATACGCGATCGACCTGCAGTTGCTCGGCGGGGTGTGGATTCTGCAGATCTTCCCGGCTGTCGTGTTCTCGCTCTACACGCGGCGCCTCACGACGCCCGGCCTCTCCCTCGGCTGGCTGACGGGCATTGTGCTCGGCACGGGTCTCGCGAGCTCGCAGGGGTTGAAGCCGGTGATCGCGGTGCACTTGGGCGGCGCGACGTACGGGATCTACATCGGACTCATCGCGCTCGTTGCCAACATCGTGGTCACCGCGCTCGTTTCCGCCATTACGGCGCGGCACCGTGCCGTGCAGCCGGCGTAACCGCGCGTTCGCGCCCGAGCGCTTCAGGCAGCACGGAAGCGCTCGGCGCTCGACTTAGATTTCGACCTCAAAAGAGAAAAGGCCCGATCTCGGCGATCGGGCCTTTGCATTGGCAATGTTGTCGATGTTGTCGATGTCGACACTGCCCGACCGTTCCGCCGATGAAGCCGGCCGCGACGCTCGCGCCCGGCCCCCTCGTCAATCAGCGGCCTTCACCATGTCCTCGATGACCTTCTTCGCATCGCCGAAGACCATCATCGTCTTGTCCATGTAGAAGAGATCGTTGTCGAGCCCCGCGTAGCCGGCCGCCATCGAACGCTTGTTGACGATCACGGTGCGCGCCTTGTACGCCTCGATGATCGGCATGCCGGCGATCGGCGACTTCGGATCGGTTTTCGCGGCCGGATTCACGACATCGTTCGCGCCGAGCACGAGCACGACGTCCGTCTGCCCGAACTCGTTGTTGATGTCGTCCATCTCGAACACGAGGTCATACGGCACCTCCGCTTCCGCGAGCAGCACGTTCATGTGTCCCGGCATGCGCCCCGCGACCGGATGGATCGCATAGCGCACATCGACGCCCTTCTCGACGAGCTTGTCGGTCAGCTCCTTCAACGCATGCTGCGCGCGCGCAACGGCAAGCCCGTAGCCCGGCACGATCACGACGCTCTCGGCATTGCCGAGCATGAACGCGGCATCCTCGGCCGAGCCCGATTTGACCGGCTTCTGTTCGCCCGAGCCGCCGACCGCGGCCGTGCCCGGCTCGGCGCCGAAGCCGCCCAAAAGCACGTTGAAGAACGAGCGGTTCATCGCGTGGCACATGATGTACGACAGAATCGCACCCGACGAGCCGACGAGCGAGCCGGCGATGATCAGCATCGCGTTGTTCAGCGAGAAGCCGATGCCGGCCGCCGCCCACCCCGAGTACGAGTTCAGCATCGACACGACGACGGGCATGTCCGCCCCGCCGATCGGGATGATGATCAGCACGCCGAGCGCAAATGCGATCAGCGTCATGATGATGAACGGCAGCCACGACTGCGTGAGAAAGAAGAGGATGCCGAAGCCGAGCATGGCGAGCGCGAGCATCAGGTTGATCAGATGCTGGCCTGCGTAGACCACGGGCGCGCCCTGGAACAAGCGGAACTTGTACTTGCCCGAAAGCTTGCCGAACGCGATGACCGAGCCGCTGAACGTGATCGCGCCCACGAACGTGCCGATGAAGAGCTCGATGCGGTTGCCGTACGGCAGAAAGCCGGCGTAAGGCGCATCGGCCGGAACGAGCCCGAATGCGGCGGGCTCGTAGACGACCCCATACGCGATGGCCACCGCCGCAAGACCGATCAGCGAGTGCATCGCGGCAACGAGTTCAGGCATTTTCGTCATTTCGACGCGCGCGGCGACATACGCGCCCACCGCGCCGCCCACCACGAGCGCGGCGAACAGCAAGCCGAGCCCGAACGTGAGATTCGAGCCGAGCGCGGCCGCCTGCTTGACGATCAGCGCGATGGTGGTGAGGATCGCGATCGCCATCCCGACCATGCCGAACACATTCCCGGCACGCGCACTTTTCGGATTCGACAGCCCTTTGAGCGCCTGGATAAAGCACACCGACGCAACGAGGTACAACAACGTGACGACGTTCAGGCTCATTACGCGTTCTCCTTCGCGGTGTTGCCAGGTGCCGTCAGCTTCTTCGGCTCTTTTTTCCTGAACATCTCGAGCATTCGCCTCGTGACAAGGAACCCGCCGAACACGTTCACCGCCGCGAGCCCCACGGCCAGCGTGCCGAAGAACTTGCCGGTGTCGCCAAGCGTGAGCCCCGCGGCCAGCATTGCGCCGACGATCACGATCGCGGAAATCGCGTTCGTCACCGCCATCAGCGGCGTGTGCAGTGCGGGCGTCACATTCCAGACGACGTGGTAGCCGACGTAGATCGCCAGCACGAAGGTGATCAGGTTGATCACCGTATGGTTGATGACTTCCATGGCGGGCTCCTTATGCCTGGCGTGTCACGGCGCCGTCGCGGGCGAGAAGCGTGGCCGCGACGATATCGTCCGCAAGATCGATGTTGAGTGCGCCTTCCTTCGTGATGATCAACTTCAGGAAGTCGAGCAGGTTGCGCGCGTAGAGCGAGGACGCGTCGGCCGGCACCATCGATGCCAGATTCGTATAGCCGACGATCTGTACGCCAAATTTCGTGACGACCTTGTCGGCCTCGGTCAGCGGACAGTTGCCGCCGCGCTGGCCTTCGTACTCGGGGCCACGGCCGGCGGCCAGATCGATCAGCACCGAGCCGGGTTTCATCGCCTGCACGGTTTCGACGGAAATCAGCGTCGGTGCGGGACGGCCCGGAATCAGCGCGGTCGAGATCACGATGTCCGCCTGCTTCGCGCGTTCGTGGACCAGCGCGCCCTGGCGTTGAAGCCAGCTCGCAGGCATCGGCCGCGCATAGCCGCCGACGCCCTGCGCGGCATCGCGCTCTTCGTCGGTTTCGTAGGGCACGTCGAGAAACTTCCCGCCGAGCGATTCGATCTGCTCCTTCACCGCCGGCCGCACGTCGGACGCTTCGATCACCGCGCCCAGACGCCTCGCCGTCGCAATCGCCTGCAAACCCGCGACACCCGCGCCGAGAACCAGCACGCGCGCCGCTTTCACGGTACCGGCAGCAGTCATCAGCATCGGCATGAAGCGCGGATACAACGTCGACGCCAGCAGCACCGCCTTGTAGCCCGCAATGTTGGCTTGAGACGACAGTACGTCGAGGCTCTGCGCGCGTGTCGTACGCGGCGCGGCTTCGAGCGCAAATGCGCTCACGCCAGCAGCGGCGAGCTTTGATGAGTTTTCTGAATTAAAGGGATCGAGCATGCCGACGAGCGTCGCGCCGCGTTTCAGCAGCGGCAGTTCGGCGTCGGTCGGCGACTGGACCTTGAGAACGAGATCGGCGCCGAACGCGGTCTGCGCGTCGACAAGTTCGGCCCCGGCGGCCGCAAAGGCGTCGTCGGGAAAGCTCGCGCCGTTGCCGGCGCCGCTTTGAACCGTGACTCTGTGGCCTTGGGAAACGTGCTTTTTGACCGTCTCGGGCGTGGCGGCAACGCGGGTTTCGTACGCTCGCGTCTCGGCTGGCACTCCGATGTGCATCGTTGAATCCTCCTCGACTTCCTGTTATTTCGTACAGTTCTGCCGACGAGGCACGCCGGCTTGCAATTGCATCGGCTAAACGCCTCACTTTAACCGAAACCTGGGGCCGCGCCGAAATTAGGGACGATCCGGGTATCCGAATCGTCAATCTCCGGCCTGTCGG
>DASZGN010000237.1:0-5432 GCA_035938775.1 Trinickia sp. | reverse complement strand
ATCGTGAAGGCCGTCGTCGATGCCGGTTACGAAGCGCGGCTTATCGAAAAGGACCTCTCCGGGGCGCAGGAAGCCGCCGCGGCCGCCGACGAGGCGCGCGCCCGCCAGGCACGGCGCGAGTTGGCAGCCGTGGCGGTTTCGTCCGCGCTCGCGCTGCCGCTGATGCTGCCGATGTTCGCCGGCGCGCTGGGCTTCCATGCGGCCGAGGCGGCGTTGCCGGCATGGCTGCAGCTGGCGCTGGCAAGCATCGTGCAGTTCGCGTGCGGCGCGCGTTTCTACGTGAGCGCGTGGCGCGCCGTGCGCGCGCGGGCCGGCAATATGGACCTGCTCGTCGCGCTCGGCACCTCGGCTGCCTACGGCCTGAGCGTCTGGCAGATGGGCGCGCATCCGGGCGACTCGATGCATCTGTACTTCGAGGCGTCGGCGGTCGTCATCGCGCTCGTGCGGCTCGGCAAGTGGCTGGAGACGCGCGCGAAACGCCAGACGACCGACGCCATTCGCGCGCTGAACGCGCTGCGTCCCGAGCGCGCGCATGTGATCGGCGCGGACGGCGACGAGCGCGACGTGCCGCTCGCGCACGTGCGCGTCGCGACCATCGTCGCCGTGCGGCCGGGCGAGCGCGTGCCGGTAGACGGCATCATTCGCGACGGACGCACGCACGTCGACGAATCGCTGATCACGGGCGAAAGCCTGCCCGTCGCGAAGGGTCCCGGCGATCGCGTGACGGCGGGCTCGATCAACGGCGAAGGGCGAATCGCGGTGGCGACGAGCGCCGTCGGCGCCGAGACGACGCTCTCGCGCATCATCCGGCTTGTCGAGACAGCGCAAGCGCAAAAGGCGCCGATTCAAAGGCTCGTCGATCGCGTGAGCGCCGTGTTCGTGCCCGCGATACTGCTTATCGCCGTCGCGACGCTCGCGGGGTGGCTGCTCGCAGGCGCGCCGGCGGAGACCGCCATTCTCAACGCCGTCTCGGTGCTGGTCATCGCCTGCCCCTGCGCGCTCGGCCTCGCGACACCGGCTGCGATCATGGCGGGCACCGGCGTC
The DNA here is from genome assembly GCA_035938775.1 of Trinickia sp. GTDB lineage: Bacteria > Pseudomonadota > Gammaproteobacteria > Burkholderiales > Burkholderiaceae > Trinickia. Next base: position 4,388 of record DASZGN010000237.1, on the reverse strand, counting down.
GCGGCACGTCATGGCGTGCTGATCAAGGACGCCGAAGCGCTCGAGCTCGCACAGCGTGTAGGGGTGGTCGCGTTCGACAAGACGGGCACGCTCACCCTTGGCAAGCCGCAACTCGTGGCATTCGAGGCGATCGGTGCCGCACGCGACGAAGCGTTCGCGCTCGCCGCCGCCGTCGAGCGCGGCAGCGATCATCCGCTTGCGCGCGCGCTCTTTGCGGCGTTCGAGGCTTCGGTTGCATCGGGCGACGCGCGAAGGAGCGTGGCGGCGCCGCGCGCGACTGAAGTGCGTGCGGTGCCCGGCCGCGGTCTGCAAGCGGATGTCGACGGGCGCACGGTCTTCGTCGGCAACGGGCGCTGGCTTGACGAGCTCGGCATCACGCTGCCTGCCGATGTGGCCGCGCGTGCGCAGGCGTTGGAAGCCGCAGGCAACACGGTATCGTGGTTGATGCAGCGTGCCGCGCCGGGGGCACCGGCTACCGCGCTTGCGCTCATGGCGTTCGGCGACACCCCGAAGCCGAGTGCGCGCGCGGCGATCGAGCGGCTTGCCGCGCGCGGCGTGACGAGCGTGCTCGTGACGGGCGACAACCGTGGTGCCGCCGCCGCGGTGGCGGCCGCGCTCGGCATCCGCGAATTCCATGCACAGGTGCTGCCCGAGGACAAGGCGCGCGTCGTGCGGGAGTTGCAGTCACGCACGGGGCGCGTCGTCGCGATGGCGGGCGACGGCATCAACGACGCGCCCGCGCTCGCCGCAGCCGACATCGGCATCGCGCTCGCGAGCGGCACGGACGTCGCCATGCACGCGGCCGGCATCACGCTGATGCGCGGCGACCCGACGCTCGTCGCCGACGCCATCGACATTTCGCGGCGCACCTATCGCAAGATTCAGCAGAATCTTTTCTGGGCCTTCGTCTACAACCTGATCGGGATTCCACTCGCGGTGCTGGGCCTGTTGAACCCGATGCTCGCAGGCGCGGCGATGGCGTTTTCGAGCGTAAGCGTCGTGACGAACGCGTTGCTGCTCAAGAGATGGAAAGGCGAAAGCAGCTGACATGCGGCGCGGAACTGGCGACTGCGCGCAACACCTGCGTCGCTATGTTAAACGCGACGACTTCGATCACTCTGCAGAGTGACGAGGTTATGCGTGGGCGTGGAGCGAGCAGCCGCGCGATTCGTCATCGGTCATCATGGCAAGCCAATTCCTGCGCACACCGTTGTGGCGCGCGTCAGTGCGTCGCCGTCGATGCCTTCGTTTTGTCCTTCGACCTATGTGCGTGCGCAGGCTTGGCGCGTGCCGCTCGCGGCTCGGCGTCGAGATGCGCCGGCTGCGGTGTGGGCAATGCGGTTGCCGCGGCATTCGCCGCCTCACGGGCACTGGCGACAGCCGCCGACGTGGCTTCGGCGAGTGCCGTCAGCTTGCTCTGCTGATCGAGCAGCAGCGATTCGGTGCGTTGCCGATCCGCTGCGGCTTCGCGCGAGAGACGAAGCAAAAGCACCGTCTGCGCGACGCCGAGCAAGACAAGAACGATCAGCGCCACCATCGCGATCGACAGCATTCGCGCCATGCGCCCCGCGCGCTTCACGGCTTCATCACGCTCGCTGGCAAGGGCGTCATGGACGGCCCCCATTGCCTCGGCAAACGCCGCCGCGGATAAGGCATCGGCTGCAAGATCGAGGCGCGCGGCGCGCTCGGCTAGCTGGGCGGCGGGCTGGCGGCGCGTCGTCGCTGCGTTCGGCGAGCGGTTTGGTGCGGTGCGCGCAATGCGTTGCGCCGAGGCATCGGGCGGCGGCGAGGTTTCCGATTGCCCCGAAGTCGGTTGCATGGGTTGCGGTGTCGAATCGCCGAAGGGCGTAAGCACAGATTCGGCGGGCGCAGACACCAATGGCTCTGAAGCCGCTTGGCTTTGCTGACCTTGCTGACCTTGCTGATCTTGCTGATCTTGCTGATCTTGCTGACCTTGCTCGCCTTCGCTCACCGCGGCACGCATTTCGCCACTCAGCGACGCGAGCACCTCGGCCGGCACCTCAAACCCGGCCAGCGTGCCTTGACGCGGATCGAAGCCGGTCGCGTGCGGCTCGTCCTGTACATGCCCTTGCGCATCGTCATCCGGAAAAAGACCCGCACTATGACCGTCGTCTTTCGCCCGGCTTTCACGGCCGGCATCTCGCACCGGCTCTGCCAGCTCAGCTGGCTCGCCCTGCTCGAACGCAATCGCAGCCCGCGCAGGACGCTTGCTCGCATTGGACGAAGCCGCGCGTGCGCGCCGTTTGGTCTTGGCCGGGCCTGAGGAACGGGGAGTCGTGAATGCTGCGGAATCTGCCATGGCGTGGGGAACCGGTCGCGGCCGAGCGCCGCTTGTTTATCGACCCGACTTAGCGCTTTAGCGCTTGGTCGGGTCCCATCGTTATCGGATCGTCGCGCTTTGCGAACGCGGCATTGTCTCATGATCGACGCTGGCCCAATCACCCATTGCGCTGCTATATGAGCGCCTCCCGTTTGCACAAGATTCACAAGTTCCAACATTGACAGGATGGGTTGCAGCTCTATATCCGGCCTTGTTGCAGCCGATACCACCGCTGCGGGCCCCTATGAAATCCGCTGACACGCGCCTCATTCCCACAGCGAGCTCAAGGCTCATTGCGCAATTCAAGTTTAGCGAGTCACGGTCCGACCTGTCTCGTCATCACAGACGTTGCCTGCGCAACGGACAAGCCGTTCCACTACTTGACCTCGGGACTGAACAGCTAGGCATCAAGCATTACGCTGGTGGTCGGTCGCGAGCAGCAGATCAGGACCTCGCCTGCCGGTGGTGTATTGGCCGTTTGCATGATGTAGGTCACGTCCCCTGAGTCGAGACGGCACATGCACAAGTTACATAGGCCGCTGCGGCAAGAGGCTTCCGGTCGCAGGCCATTCTTTTCGGCGAGTGACAACAGACTAAAGGACCCTCTGGTCCATGGCAGCGTCACCCCTGACTTGGCAAACGTCACGACGATCGGCTTTCCTTGCTGGTCGAGGACAGGTTCCGTGCTGTCGGCCTCAGCCGGCTCGTTGAAGACCGGCGCCCCCGCTCCGAAGAACTCGTAGTGTAGCTGCTCTTTCGACACGCCCCGCGCCACCAGGCCTCGGATAATGTCCTGCATGAACTGCGTCGGCCCGCAGACGTAAAAATCCGCATTCAACCCAGGGACCAGTTTCTCTAAATCTGAGATCTTTAAGCGCCCACTGGCGTCATATTGACTGCCGAGCCTATCGGCGGGGGCCGGCTGGCTGTACTTGACGTAGCGATGCAACAACTTGGAATGGTCGGTTAGAGCGCGCACCTGCACATCGAACGCATGCTGTCTGCCATCGCGCGCCACATGCACGTACCAAGCTTCCCGCCCTAACGGGCACGTCGTCAGATGGCGCAGCATTGCCAGCATCGGTGTAGCGCCAATGCCGGCGCTGACCAGCACGACGGGGCGCGAACCGGGCTCGACCACGAAGTGCCCGCGCGGTGCAAGTGCTTGTACAAGGTCGTTCTCTTTCACCGCATCATTGAGGCAATTCGAACCAAGCCCCGTCACCGCGCCACTAGCGAGCGCCACCTTTGGCTCGCGCTTGACGGAAATCGAGTACCCGCGGCCATTGGCTGATCGGCCGGTGAGCGTATAGGTCCGCGTCAACTTCTTGTCCGCGGCGTCGAGTTGCACGGTCAGAAACTGACCTGCCTCGAAGGCCGGAAGTTCACTTCCATCGACGGCTTCAAAATCAAGTGACACCACATCAGGCGTCTCCATGTGACGTCGCGATACTTTGAGTGGCCGAAGAGTCGTCCAGCTTGACTGATCGCCAATCACGCGTCGCAGTTGTCGCTCGACCTGGATTCTCCAATTCGGCACCAAACCCGGGACGGCTAACAGCCGCTTGATGCCTTCCACGTCGCGCGGCTCCAGATAGGTCACACGCGCGAACTCGTCGAGCGGATAGGGGTCGATTTCTCGATGCACGACTTCGATCTCGTCTTCCGCCGACACCACGCCTTCCTCGATCACGCGGCAAAAAAAGCCTAGGCGGCCGCTTTTCAGGTAGCGAAACGCGAAATCGGGTTCGTTCATGCGCGCCGACAGGCTGCGACAAGGAAACCGAGGATGCGTGATCTGCACCCGCGCCGACCCAAGCTTGAGCACGTCGCCCAAGAAGAACTGCGAGTTTTCGGGGCCATCGAGGCAATGTTCTCGCCCAGGGTCCCATAGGGGATGTCGCGTTTCAGCTCGGCCCGCCACAGATCGTAGTAGGCCGACTGATAGAAGAACACTGCGCGATTGGGATCCGCAGCGCACGACACCCGCTTGTCGTCCTGGATCCCGTTCATTTCCACGCGCACGGGACCGAGCCGCGGCTGCTTG